>NJEB01000022.1 GCA_002254975.1 Candidatus Hecatellales archaeon ex4484_218
CCCCTCGAAAAATTTTCATGGATAAAGCTTCAAAAATTAAACTAATGTTGGTGGTTTAAATGTTTTCTCAATATGCTGCATTAGTAAAAAATCTTAGAGGAGTTGTTTTTGCATATTTTGAAAAAGAAAATGTTGAGGAAACTCTTAGCTGGTTAACTAAAAAATTTAAATATAGAAATCTTGGAGTTCCACCAACAATTTACAGTAAAGCTGAAAAATATTTTGAGGGTAAAATGAATGGGAAACCTTTTGTTAAACTTGAATATCCAGTTTATAGTCTTAAAAATCTTGTAAAACTTATCGGTGAAAACTTTAAAATCGAATATGAAGTTACGGAAACTGTTATTCTAGCTTCAACCTATGTAAGCCCCATTATGGTTATGGGTTGGGAAGCCTTTAAAAAACTGGAAAAAATCTGTGTAAGCAGGGTTGATTCAACCGTAAGCTTAAACGATTTTGGTTGGAAACTGCATTTTAGAATTGTTGATTATACTGTTCTAGATTTTTATGGTTGGAGTGTAAACCATTCAAAACAGTTATGGAGTCAAAAATTAAATTTAAAAAAATTTTTGGAGGAAAGAAAAAACAAAATTGAAAAAGATAAAAAACGTTATTGGCGTCTTCAAAAAGGTGAAGAAAAACCTTTTCCCCTAATTCTTTACATAGATTTAGCTCAACTAATAGCTCAAAAATTGGAGAATAAAAATTTTAGGGAAAAATTTTTAGGTCTTCCAGTTGAAGAAGTTTCAGCTGGATTGGCTATTGAAGCTACAATATTTTTGGTTAGGTCTT
Organism: Candidatus Hecatellales archaeon ex4484_218; assembly: GCA_002254975.1. GTDB lineage: Archaea > Thermoproteota > Bathyarchaeia > Hecatellales > Hecatellaceae > EX4484-218. The sequence goes on from NJEB01000022.1 coordinate 793, forward strand.
AGATTAATTTTTTACGGAAAATAATAAATTCACAGTATTTGCTTTCTAAACCTGCACATTTTGTTTCTTTTCCCCCAACCACTATAGGTTAAAAATTTACATGCAAGTTTTATTTTTTCCTCAGAAGTTTTACCATTAAAATTTTTCTCTAAACATTTCCAAAAATTTAATCCTAACCTTTTACCTATATCGTAAGCTAAAACTTTGTAATTTTCCCCCACAATTTTTTCCAACTCACTTTGAAACAAAGTTAAAATATCTTCCCCAAGAAAAGCAATTCTTCCTGAGGAAAACTCTATTTTACCTTTTTCAGGATTAAACTTGACCAGTTGAAGTATTTTTAAGGTGTTAAAAAAATTTTTAAAAGCTGATTTTGCCTCCATATTATTCCACCTTTTTTATCCATGACAATTTTTTGTTTTTCAAAATTTTTTCCACCAATTCATCCGGTAACTCTGTAGGTTCATTAGCTTTAATGGTGTAAATTTGACCTTTCCAAACCAGCATAAAACTTATTTCACTTACAATTTTTATTCTAACCACCACCTAGCTTAATTCCTCAACAATCATTAAGAAAAATAAAGTTTATTTCAAAAATGAAATTCCTTAAATTAAGGTTTTTTATCCTATGCTTAATGGAAAAAAATTTGGGGATTCATGATGTTAAAAACTGTTTCCAGTAGGATTGCTGAAAAACTTTTAAGTCAACCTTATCCAACTAAAAAAAATCTTGACAAGATTAAGGTCGAGGTTTGTAGAGAGTTTAAAGTTTCTTTACCAAAAAACTCTGAGATTCTAAAATTTTTGGAACCTAAGGAAAGAGAAAAATTTCTTGAAGTTTTAAGATTAAAACCTGTTAGAACTATAAGTGGGGTTACCATTGTAACAGTTATGGTAAAACCTCATCCATGTCCCCATGGAAGATGTATTTATTGTCCTGGAGGTCCTCAAAAAGGAACACCCTCAGCCTATACAGGTCATGAGCCAGCATGTATGCGTGGTATTCAAAACAATTATGACCCATATTTGCAGGTTAAAAGCCGGTTGAACCAGCTTATGGAGATTGGACATGAAGTTGATAAAGTTGAACTTATAATCTTGGGTGGAAATTTCACCTATTTACCGGAAGATTACCAAGAAAATTTTGTTAAAAATTGTTTAGACGCAATCAACGATGTTAGGGCTAATAACCTTGAAGAAGCAAAAATTTTGGCTGAAACTGCTAAGATTAGAAATTCTGGGATTACAGTTGAAACCAGACCTGACCTATGTAAAGAAAAACAGGTTAATCATCTTTTAAATTTAGGTGTTATAAGAATAGAGCTGGGTGTTCAAACAATTTATGATGAAATTTACAAAATCATTGAAAGAGGACATACTGTGAAGGATGTGGTTGAAGCTTTTAGAATTTCTAAGGATGCAGGGTTTGAGGTTTTAGCCCATTTTATGCCTGGACTTCCAGGTTCAAATTTTGAAAAAGACTTAGAAATGTTTAAAATAGTTTTTTCAGATGAAAGGTTTAAGCCTGACTGTATTAAGATTTATCCTACTCTTGTTCTTGAAGGAACAAAATTGTATGATTTGTGGAAAAAGGGTGAATATAAGCCTTATTCTGATGAGGAGGCTATAAGGCTTATTGCTGAGGTTAAAAAAATTTTGCCTAGATGGGTTAGAATTCAAAGAGTTCAAAGAGATATTCCAGCTAATTTAATTGTTGCAGGAGTAAGAAAAAGTAATCTTAGAGAATTAGTTCTTAAAAAACTTGAGGAAGAAGGTTTAAAATGTCCATGTATTAGATGTAGGGAGGTTGGCCATATAAAACTTAAGAAAGGTTTAGTTCCAAACCCTGAAAATATAAAACTAAAAATTGAAAAATATAAGGCTTCGGAAGGTGAGGAGATTTTTCTTTCTTATGAGGATGTTAAACAAGATATTTTGGTTGGATTGTTAAGGTTAAGATATCCTTCAGAAAAAGTTTTTAGACCTGAAATAGGGGAGACAAGGTCAATGATTGTTAGAGTTTTACATGTTTATGGTCCAGTTGTTCCTGTTGGTATCAAGGATGAAGATGGATGGCAACATCAAGGTTATGGTGGTTCTTATTTTATCAGCTTTAGGTGTTAAAAGCTATTATGCTAAACATGGTTATAGAAAAGATGGGTTGTATGTTTCAAAATGGTTAAAATAAACTTTAAAGGATTTTTATAAGGTCTTCCCATAAAGGCTGAACTTTTTCAAATTCTTCTTTTGTATAACAAATTATGTCAAAACCTATACTTTTGGGTGCTAATCTAAACTTTAGTGGTAATGTGTTTAACAACAACTTCAAGAATACCTCTAGCAATATTTAAACTTCTTTCAGCCTATAATTTTCCTATTTCGGTTAAAGGTCTTCTTAAACCAGCATTGTTTATCCAATGTTAAAGTTAAATTTCACATAAAAACTTATCAATAAAAGTAATTGTTCTCAACTTTAAAGTTTATTGTTACTAGTCAATGTTTAGAGTTAATGTTCCCTTGTAATGCTTACAATTTAAAACTTTATCTTTAAAGACTTTTAACCTTAATATGTAGCTAAAAGTAGGCTAACACAACTTTTAGGTTGGGTTAAGGGGTGAATGGTCTTCAAGGCTATAAAGGTTTAGCCTTAGAAATTTTAAGTAAGGCTAACGTAAAAATCGGAGATAATATCCGAATTTTAAGGGATGGGGATGTTTTTGAAGGTATATTGATGCCTAGAATTGAGCTTGGAGACCCAAATCATATTGTAATTAAACTTTCAAATGGGTACAATATTGGTGTAAAAGTAACAGCTCAAACAAAAATTGAAAAAGTTGAGAGTAAACTTACACCTAAAGAATCTATGATTGAGTTTAAGGTTGAGGAAAAAGAAAATCTTCCAACAGTTTTTATTCTTGGAACAGGTGGAACTATTGCAAGTAAGGTTGAATATAGAACTGGTGCAGTTTACCCTTCTCTTTCAACCGAGGACCTTTATAGGGCTGTTCCTGAACTTTCAAGTCTAGCTAAGATTAAAACAAAAGTTCTTTTTAGTATTTTTAGTGAAAATCTTACACCTAAACATTGGAGTGAAATAGCAAAATCCATCGCAAAAATAATTGATGAGGAAAAGGTTGATGGTGTTGTGGTTGCTCATGGAACAGATACAATGGGTTATACTGCAGCAGCCTTAAGTTTTGCATTTCAAAATTTACCTGTTCCAATTGTTCTTGTTGGTTCTCAAAGGTCTTCTGACCGTCCAAGTTCTGATGCTGCTTTAAACCTTATAGGGGCTGTTAGAACCGCAGCCTATGCACCTTTTGCTGAGGTTGTTGTGGCTATGCATGAATGGGTTGCTGATGAATCTATTGTTTTACATAGGGGAACAAAGGTAAGAAAATGCCATACAAGTCGTAGAGATGCCTTCCAATCGGTTAATGCTCAACCTTTAGCCAGAATAGTTGAGGATAAAATAATCATGTTAACTGATGAATATAGAAGAAGAAATAATAAAGAAAAAATTATTTTAAAACCGGATTTTAATGAGAAGGTTGCACTAATAAAGTTTTATCCAGGTTTAAACCCGGAAATTATTGATTGGTTTGTTGAGAAAAAATTTTTGGGTATTGTTTTTGAGGGAACAGGTTTAGGTCATGTGGGTAGAAATTGTTTTGATTCAATTAAAAAAGCTGTTGATTCTGGTTTAGTTGTTGCTATGACTTCCCAATGTATTTGGGGAAGTGTAAGGATGACTGTTTATGATACTGGAAGAGACCTACTAAGTTTAGGTGTTATTCCCTTAGAGGATATGCTTCCTGAAACAGCCTTAGTTAAAATGATGTGGGCTTTTGGTCAAACTTTAACCCCTGAAAAAGTTAAACAAATAATGTTAACAAATCTTGCTGGAGAATTTTCTGGAAGAATTCCATTATAACTTTTTGGGGAGGGATAAAAATTTCCAACAAATCTACCCCCTCCATGTAAAGCTCAATATAATAAGGTTTTACAGTCAAGAACACCTCAAGAAAAACTAGAAAATCTTCAAAAATTTTATTCGATGATTCCTAAACATAAACATACCCAAAAACTTTGTGTTCAGATTAAAAGACAGATTGCAACTCTTAAAACTCAAATTGAGGAGGAGAAAAAACGTAGAAAAACTGGGAGAAATCTATGGTTTATTGAAAAACATGGAGCAGCCCAACTTATTTTAGCTGGGTTTACTAAGTCAGGGAAAAGTAGCATAATTTCAAGGACCACAAATGCAAAGCCAACAATTTCAGATTATCCTTTTACAACGGTTGAACCAGTTGCAGGAATGCTTCCCTACCAAGATATAGCTTTTCAACTGGTTGAAGCTCCAAGTTTTCAACCAACCTTAGAAAATTCAACTTGGAATCTTAAAGTTTTAAGTTTAATTAGGAATGCTGATGGGTTAATTTTGACTTTAAATTTGCAGGAAGACCCATGTTGGCAATTTAACTTTGTAAGAAAAATTTTGGAAAACTCAAAAATTCTTGTTGAAAAACCTAAAGCAAGAGTTGTGGTTGAAAGAAAAAATGTTGGTTTAGGAATTCAGGTTTTAGGTAGGCTTTTAGATGGGACATATGAAGATGTTAAACAGTTGCTTAACAGCTATAAAATCTATAATGCAACTGTAAAAATTTATGGTGAAGCAACCTTAGATGATGTGGAGGATGCTATTTTTGAAGGGGTAGTTTATAAGCCAACCCTAATTTTAGCCAATAAAATTGACCTTAAAAATTCTAATGAAAAATTAGAAAACTTAAAAAGAATGGTTGAAGGGAAAATTAGAATTCTTCCAGTTTCATGTAAAACTGGTGAGGGACTGGAAAAATTAGGTTTTGAAATTTTTTCTTTATTAGATATTTTAAGGGTTTATACTAAACATCCAGCTAAAAAAGAACCTAGCACAGAACCTATAATTCTAAAAAATGGTGCAACTGTTTTGGATGTTGCAAAAGAAATTCATAGTAGTCTTTACAAAAAATTTGGATATGCAAAAATTTGGGGTCCATCAGCCAAATATGAAGGTGAAAAGGTTGGGGGAGACCATATGTTAATGGATGGGGATATTGTAGAAATTCATTCTAAATAATGGTTGGTTGAAAAATGAAACCTGCAATATCAACTTTAATAATTTACAGAAATAAGGAGAAAAAACTTCAAAAGTTGGTGGAAAACAATCCTAAAATTCAAAATTGGGAAATAGTTGATGAAGGTTTTCATGAGTTAAATGGGAAAACAATAAAGCAACTAAAAAATTTAGCTTCAATAAATGGGTTAAATTTTGCTGTTCATGCACCTTTTTCCAGCATTAATCTTGCTGAAGCAAACCAGATTTTACGTGAAAAATTTGTTTGGTTTATGAAAAAATCTTTAAAAAAAGCCTACAAACTTGAAGCTAAGGTTTGGATTGTTCATCCTGGAAGATTAACACCCTTTACTTATTTTTTCCCTGAAAAAGCATGGGAAGCTCAAACAAGCTCCCTTAACATACTTGCAAAAGAAGCAAATTTAACCGGAATAAACCTTGTTGTTGAAAATATGATTGGAGATTTTACACTTTTTAAAAATGTAAAGGATGGCTTAAAAATTTTGGAAAATTCTGAAAATGTTGGGCATGCAAACATAACCAAAAATTTAGATAATTTTCTTCGTAAAATCTCAAAAATCCAACATATCCATGTTCATGATAATAATGGATTTGAGGATGAACATTTACCTGCTGGGGAAGGAACAGTAAACTGGAAGAAACTTCAAAAATGGTTTAAAACCACAAACTATAATGGTTGGGTTGTTGCTGAAAATTATAGGTTAAACCATTCATTAAAAACCTTAAAATTTTTAGGTTTAATCTAAATTTAGGGTGGAAATGTTTCTTGTATGACCCTGTTAGATTGGCTGAAGAAACAAAAAAATTGGTTGTTAGGGGAGTTTTAAGAAAATATTATCGTGTTTCCCGTCCTGGAAAATGGTATGGCGGCATCGCAACAGCTGATAGCCTTTTAGGCCAGTAATGTTGTGGATGCTGCCTAAAATGTGTTTTTTGTTGGAGTAATAAGCCTAGAGACTATCCTGAAAAAATTGGTGAATTTTATAGTCCGGAACACATTTTTGAAAGATTGGTTGGTTGTGCGAAAAAATTTGGTTACAACCAATTAAGGGTTAGTGGAAATGAGCCAACCTTAGGTATGGAACATTTACTTAGGCTACTTGAACTTGTAAACCAAACAAAATATTATTTTATTCTTGAAACTAATGGAATTTTGATAGGTTATAACCCAACCTATGCTCAAAAACTTTCAAAATTTGATAGAATCCATGTTAGAGTTTCAATTAAGGGGACAAACAGCCAAGAATACGCTATGCTTACCGGAGCTAAACCAGAATCTTTCAACCTACAATTAAAAGCTTTAAAAAACCTGTTAGATGCTGGTGTTTCATGTCATCCAGCAGTTATGTTATCTTTTAGCTCAAAAAAAGATTTCCATAAACTTTTAGGTTTACTAAGGGAAATAGAGCCGGAAATGGTTAAAGAGGTTGAAAAAGAGTATGTTTTTCTTTACCCACATGTTGTTGAAAGATTAAAAAAGGCTGGAATTCAACCTAAAATTGCCTATACACCCAACCAAATACCAAAAGAATTAATCTAAAACAACCTTTCTTGCTCTTCCATAATAGAAAAGGTAAGGTCCAAAATATCCAGAAAATTCTCCAAATTTTTCTTTAACAAAATTCTGCAATTTTTTGTAGGTTAAGTTTGGGTTTAACCCATAAAGTTTAATTAAAGTTCTTCTAACCCAAACATCAATAGGAAGCACTTCAGTTCTACCTAAACCATACAGTAAAACAGCATCAGCAACTTTTTCACCAACACCAGGTAAACCCATAAGTATCCTTTTAGCCTTAACAATATCCATTTTCTCCAGTTTTTCCCAGTTAACGGGTTTTCGGGTTAAAGTTTTGATAAGTTTAAAAAATGGTTTAGCCTTATATCCAAGCTTACATTCTTCAAAATCTTTTAAGGTTGCTTCAGATAGATGTTTAACCGTTGGAAAAACAGCTAAAACCATTCCATCATCAAACCTAAATTTTTCACAAAATCTTTGTTTTAATGCTTCACACATTTGTTCAAGCCGTTTAATCATAGTGTTAGCTGAAAGTTGATAAGTAATCAAACATTCTTCAAGGTTAAGATAACGAACCAATCTAAGACCCCTAAACTGGTTTATAAGCTTTTTAGAAACAGCATCGTTTTCCAGCCTATCATAAACAGCTTCTAAGTCGTAGTTTAAGCCTAACTCTTGAATTATTCTAGATTTAAAATCCTCAACTTTAACCTTGTTTTTACAGTAAATTTTAACATGAATTTTAGGTTTTTCAACGGAACCTTCCTGCCAAACCTCTAAACCTACAAGTTTACCCTTAATCTTTACAACTTTACGGTATTTTTCACCTATTCTTCTCCAATTAGAATTTGTAAACTGTTCACTTTCCATCGTAAACTTAAGATTTAAAGGACCCTTAATTTCCTTGTTTAAAATAAAAAATTCTTCAACCATTATTCTTGTTTTAAAATTGCTAATGTTTATTTTAAAGTTTTAACCATAAACACTTTAGGGCTTCATTCATTGTAAAACCTCGATGATTAACGATGGACGGCCTGAAACCTGATGAACCATTGCAGAAATGAGGGGTGCAAAAAGAATGAGGCCCCTTCTTTTTCTGCGGCGGTGTCAGGCTCTTGGAGGGTTCTGGGGGACAAGAGCCTCATCCCTACGCCTTTACAGAAGACATCAAAATTTAAAGTTAAACCCTTAAAAATAAATTTTATTTGCTAGAGTTGTTTTAAACTATTTTTGGGATGATGTAGGGCGGGCTTGATTGGTTAGATGAGAAAAGTCCGCATCATCTGACCTTAAAAACAATGTTTAAAATGGAAAAGCCATGAAAATTTTAAACAAAAGTTTTTATTATAAAGGGTTAAAAATTGGGTTTAAAGGCTCCCTACTTAAAATTGATGTTTTAGAGGATGAAAAAATAAGAGAAAAATGTAAGATTTGTGAAAACTATGGAAAAAATTATTCATGTCCACCTTACGCTCCAACAACCAAATTTTTTAAGAAAAAATATAAAAAAATTTTTGCTTACATTTTTCACATGAAAAATGGAAATGTTGATAAATGGGAGGCTTTAGCAAGATTAGTTTTTGAGTATGGTAAAAAATTAGAAAAAGTTTTAGATGGAGAATGTTTGATCGCTGGAAATTGTAAGGCTTGTGTTAGATGTAGCTTAGAAACTGGTAAACCATGCATACATCCTAGGAAAAAAAGGTATTCTTTTACTGGTGTTGGGTTAAGTTCTGAAAAACTTTCAAAAATCTTAAACCATAAAATTGTTTGGAACAAAAAATATTTGAGCGTTGTAGGAGGATGTTTTACAAACAAAGAAAAAGTCAATTTTAAAGAAATTTTTGATATTTTTGAATTTATTTTTAAAAATGAAGCTAAATTTTTCAAAAATTAAAGTTTAATCCTCCACCCTAAACACTTGACAAAGTAAACTGTAAAGTTTTTCTCCACCATCAATTTTCCGGAAAAATTCTTTATTATCTTTCAACATTTGTTTTATGGCTTCATGGTTTCTTCTTCTTTCAATTTCATCCCACATAACCCTAAAATTTTTGTATTCAATCCATGCTCTAAAAATTAAAACTAAGAACATGGCTACTGTAATTAGAAGGTTTAAAATGTAAATTTCCAGTAGCTCCATAATCATCCCCTCTTTAAAACTATATATAAAATATAGTCTATAGACTATATATAGTTTTTTCTATCCTACAACAAACTTTATTCCCAAAAATGTTGGACCCTTAACCATTACCCGTTTATTTCTGCTTGTAATATATCTTTCAACAGCAGGTTTTAACCTAATGTTTACATCACTTGGATGTTTAGCAATTTTAACTCGAATAAACTCTTCTCCAGTTCTTCCTTCTTTAACCATGTTTTCAATTTTTGATGCTGCTAAACAAGCAACAGCATCCAGATATCTAATACTGGTTGAAACACCTTTTTCCCGAGTTTCAACAACCAGTTTTTCTTTTTCCAGTCCTTTTTCAGGAATACCTAAAATGTTTCCATCATAAACATAAACAATGTTTAAGGCTGCAGGACCAAGAAGTTTTACATCTTTATC
>NJEB01000023.1 GCA_002254975.1 Candidatus Hecatellales archaeon ex4484_218
CAGCAAGAATTCCTCCGAAAGGGTCCTCTGTCTTATTACGGTATTTTCTTAACATTTCCTTATTCATTATTGGTACTTTTTTGCTAAAATCATCCAAAGATTTAACATCTGATGGTTTTAGGTTGGCTTCATCAAATTTTTCATGGATAAATTTAGCGTTAACATAGGCATGGTTTAATTGATGTTGAAGTCTTTTCCATTGAAGTTCTTTAAGTTCCTCCCGAGAAATTTTTTCCATTCTTGGATTCCACATAGATTTTTCAACCATAGAATTTCACCATTTGCATTGTTGTTTAAAGTTAATTTATTTTTAAGACCTAACTAATTATTTATAGTTTTATATATTTTTCAATCTTGCTACATTAAGGAAGCCTTAATGATGCAAAAAGTTTATTAATGTCACCCTATATTGGCTTGATTTGACCACTAAGTCGGCTGGATGCGGTTTGTCTTTTGTCGAGTTAAAAACCTTATAAAAAAGAGTGAATTTATTTATGGTGAAAGAAAAAAAACCTGAATCTTTCAGCATCTTCGACCATGAACTTGTCCCTAAACATATCTTACTTTCAAAAGAGGAAGCTGAGCAACTACTTAAAACCTACAGAATCAAACCTTACCAGCTTCCAAAAATTAAGGATACAGACCCAGCGGTTAAAGCTTTAGGTGCTAAACCAGGAGACATCATTAAAATTATTAGAAAAAGTCCTACAGCAGGTGTAGCTGAATATTATAGGTATGTGGTTAAAGGAGGTTAAAATTTTATGGCTTTAACTTTAAATTTTTCTAAAGAAGATTTTTGGGTTTTAATGAAAAGTTTTATTAAACATGAAGGTTTGGTTACTCAACATTTAAACTCTTTTAACGATTTTATTGAACGTGGTCTTCAAGAAATTGTGGATGAGGTTGGTGGAATAGATATAGAGGCTGAGACTAGGTATAGGATTAGGTTTGGAAAGATTGAGGTTGGAAAACCTAGAATAGTTGAAGTTGATGGTTCTGAACATGAGGTTTTTCCAAGAGAAGCTATGATTAGAAACTTAACCTATGCTGGACCCTTAAAACTTGAAATGTGGATTGAAAGAAACGGTAAAAAAAGTGTTTCTGTTGAACCTTTATACATTGGTGATATGCCTATCATGGTTAAATCTAAAAAATGTCATCTAGCAGATTTAAGTGAAGAAGAACTTGTTGCTCTAGGTGAAGACCCAAAAGACCCTGGAGGATACTTCATTATCAACGGTTCTGAAAGGGTTATTGTTACTCTTGAAGATTTAGCACCCAACAGGATTATGGTTGATAGAGAAGGAACAGAAACAAGTGCTGTTTATAAGGCTAAAGTTTTCTCAACAACTGTTGGGTTTAGAGCAAGAATAGAGGTGAAGATGAGAGCTGATGGCTCCATTTATGTGGCTATTCCAGGTGTTGTTGTTGATATACCTTTCATCATTTTGATGAAAGCTTTAGGTATTGAGGCTGATAAGGATATTGCTGAAGCTGTTTCACCAAAAAAAGAAATCCAAGAAATGCTTGAACCATCCTTTGAAAAATCTGAGGGAATCTACAAAACTAGGGATGCTATCCTGTACATAGGGAACAGGATAGCTTATGGGCAAGTTGAAGAATATAGGATTAGAAGAGCTGAAACAGTAATAGATAAAAACTTTTTACCTCATCTATACTTTTTAGCTGAAATTGCAAATAGGCTGATTGAGCTTAAACTTGGGTTACGAAAACCTGATGATAAAGACCATTATGCAAATAAAAGACTTAGACCTGCTGGAGAACTACTTGCAGACCTTTTCAGGATTGCTTTTAGAAATCTTTGTAAAGATATGAAGTATCAGCTTGAAAGAACAAGTCTAAAAAGAGCTGGAGCTTTTGGTGCAATTAATGCTGCTATTAGACCTGGAATTATAACTGAAAGAATTCAGCATGCTTTGGCTACTGGAAATTGGGGTAGAGGTAAAGTTGGTGTAACCCAGCTTCTTGACCGAACAAATTATCTTTCAACCTTAAGTCATCTTAGAAGACTTCAATCACCTTTAAGTCGAAGTCAACCAAACTTTGAGGCAAGAGATTTACATTCAACCCATTGGGGTAGACTTTGCCCAAATGAAACACCTGAAGGTTCAAATTGTGGTTTAGTTAAAAATCTTGCACTTTCAGCTTCAATTTCTGTTGGTGTAAGCTTAAATGAAATAAAACCTTTACTTGAAAGTTTAGGTGTTGTTGAACAGGTTAAAGCTTCACCTCAACTTAGAATGAAAGGTACAAAAGTTTTTGTTGATGGTCATATTTTCTATTGTGAAGACCCTTATTCTTTGGTTAAAACTTTAAGGGAGCTTAGAAGAAAAGGAGAAATTAACCATGAAATAAATGTTGCACTTTATGAGGACGTTTCTCCATTAGGAGTTATTAGAGAAGTTTACATTAATTGTGATGGTGGAAGGGTTAGAAGACCTTTAATTGTTGTTGAAAACGGTAAACCTAAACTTCAACCTGAACATATAGAAAAGCTAAAAAATGGAGAAATAGACTGGGATTATCTTGTTAGAAATGGTATAATCGAATATTTGGATGCTGATGAAGAGGAAAATGCTTATGTTGCTTTATCCCTTGAAGAATTAACTCCAGAACATACTCACCTAGAAATAGTTCCCTACTCAATTTTAGGTATATGTGCCTCCTTAATTCCTTACCCAGAACATAACCAATCTCCAAGAAATTCTTATGAGGCAGCTATGGCTAAACAAGCATTAGGAATTTATGCAACAAACTATTTCTTAAGAACAGATTCAAGGTCTCATCTACTCCATTATCCACAAGTTCCATTGGTTAGAACTAAACCAATGGATATTATTGGTTATGATGGTAGGCCTTCAGGTCAAAATTGTATTGTTGCTGTTTTAACTTATGAAGGATACAACATGGAAGATGCTCTTGTTTTTAACAAAGCTTCAGTTGAAAGAGGTTTAGGTAGGTCTATTTTTTATAGGCTTTATGAGGCTGAGGCTAAACAGTATCTTGGTGGTGAAAAAGATAGATTTGAAATACCTGAACCTGGCAATGTAGGGTTTAGAGGTGAACATTATTATAGAGCCTTAGAACCGGACGGAGTTATTGGTGTTGAAACTGAGGTTCAAGGTTCTGATGTTTTAATTGGAAAAACAAGCCCACCAAGATTCTTAGAAGAATATAAGGAGTTTGAAGTTCATGGTCCAACTCGAAGAGACACTTCTGTAACTATGAGACCCTCAGAAAAGGGTATTGTTGATACCGTGATAGTAACAACAACATCTAAAGGAAATAGGGTTGTTAAGGTTAGGGTAAGAGATGACAGAAAAGCTGAGCTTGGAGATAAATTTGCATCTAGACATGGTCAAAAAGGTGTTATTGGAATGCTTGTACCCCAAGAGGATATGCCTTTCACCGAAGATGGAATTGTTCCAGATATAATCATCAATCCACATGCTTTCCCATCTAGGATGACTCTAGGACAATTTATGGAATCTATAGCTGGTAAGGTTGCAGCTGTAAAAGGATGTTTTATGAATGGAACAGCTTTTGCAAATGAAAAACCTGAAAATGTAAGAAAACTTTTACATCAACTTGGTTTCCATTATGGTGGTAAAGAAGTTTTTTACAACGGAATTACTGGTGAAAAATTTGAGGCTGATGTTTTTGTTGGAATTGTTTACTACCAGAAGTTGCATCATATGGTTGTAGATAAAATTCATGCAAGGTCTAGAGGTCAAGTTCAAATGTTGACTAGACAACCTACTGAGGGTAGAGCTAGAGGTGGAGGTTTAAGGTTTGGTGAAATGGAAAGAGATTGTCTTATAGGGCATGGTGCAGCTATTTTGCTTAAAAATCGTTTATTGGATGAATCTGATAAATTTGTTATGTATGTTTGTGAAAAATGTGGTCTTATCGCCTATTATGATGCTAAACAAAGAAAGTATGTTTGTAATATTTGTGGAGATGAAGCTGTAGTTTCACCTGTTGTTGTATCTTATGCTTTTAAGCTTTTACTTCAAGAACTTATGAGTTTATGTATTGCACCTAGACTAGTTTTGGAGGAGAAAGTTTAATGGCTCTTGAAATTTATGAGGAAGAAGTAGCAAAAACAATTAAAAAGATAAAATTCGGTGTTCTTTCACCTCAAGAAATTAGAAAATATTCTGTTGTTGAGATTAGGGAAGCTGACACCTACGATGAGGATGGTGCACCTATAGCTTCAGGTTTAATGGATGAAAGACTTGGAACTCTTGAACCTAGAACAAGATGTAAAACATGTGGAAACACAGCAGTAAGATGTCCAGGTCATTTTGGACATATTGAACTTGTAACTCCAATCATCCATGTTGGATTTGTTAAATATATCCATGAATTTCTAAATATTTTCTGTAGGGAATGCGGTAGAATTCTTCTTCCACCAGAAAAAATTGAAAAGTATAAGGCTAGAATTGAGGAATCAATATCTGAGATTGGTGAAGAACCTTTAGCCATCTACGATGAAATTAAAAATGAGGCTAGAAAAACAAGTGTTTGTCCTTACTGTATGAAAAGACAAAATCCTGTTGAACTTAATAAACCAACAAGCTTTTTTGAGCATACACCTGAAGGTGAGGTTAAACCTTTAGACCCTTCAACCATCCGAGCAAGACTTGAACTTATACAAGATGATGATTTGAGACTTCTTGGTCATGACCCTAAAGCTCTTAGACCTGAATGGATGGTTTTAACTGTTCTTCCAGTTCCACCTGTTAATGTTCGTCCATCCATCATGTTAGAATCTGGGATTAGGTCTGAAGATGACCTTACCCATAAACTTGTAGATATTATCCGGATAAACCGTAGATTGGATGAATATATGATGGAAGGTGGTGCACCACCCTTAATTTTCCAAGAGCTTTCTGATTTGCTTCAATACCATGTAACAACCTATTTTGACAATGAAACTTCAGGTATTCCTCCTGCAAGGCATAGGTCAGGTAGAGCTTTAAGAACTCTTTCCCAAAGATTAAAGGGTAAAGAGGGAAGATTTAGAAGTAATCTTTCAGGTAAAAGAGTTGATTTTTCAGCTAGAACTGTTATTTCACCAGACCCTAACCTAAGCATTGATGAGGTTGGTGTCCCCCTAGATATTGCTATGCGTTTAACCTATCCTGAAGTTGTAACTGAATGGAATATTGAGGAAATGCGTAAACTTGTAAGAAATGGACCTGATAAATATCCGGGTGCATTGTATATTGTAAGACCTGATGGTAAACGTGTCCGATTAGAGTTTGTTGCTGATAGAGAAAAAATTGCTGAAAATCTTCAACCACATTTTGTGGTTGAAAGACATTTAATGGATGGAGATATTGTAATCTTTAATAGGCAACCTTCACTTCACCGAATGTCTATGATGGCTCATAGGGTTAAAGTTTTACCCTACAAAACTTTTAGGCTACATCTTTGTGTATGTCCACCCTACAATGCTGATTTTGATGGGGATGAAATGAATCTTCATGTACCTCAAACAGAAGAAGCAGTAACTGAAGCAAGAATTTTGATGCAAGTTCAAGACCAAATTCTTTCACCCAGATATGGAGGACCAATCATAGGTGCAATCAGAGATTTTATTACGGGAGCTTATCTTTTAACCAGAAAATCAACCTACCTAAGAAAAGATGAAGTTTGCAATTTGCTTTCAGCCATAAACTATGAGGGAGAACTTCCAGAACCAACCATTAAAAGACCTGAACCATTATGGTCTGGTAAAGATATTTTCAGTTTACTTTTACCTAAAGAATTAAACCATGTTGCAAGAGCAAGTATTTGTGTTGGCTGTAGTAAATGTAAACGTGAAGAATGTGAAAATGATGCTTATGTTGTTGTAAAAAATGGTAAATTAATTTGTGGTGTAATTGATAGAAACTCCATTGGAGCTGAAAAATCTGAAAGTATTCTACATAGAATAGTTAAAGAATATGGTTCTGAAGAAGCAAAAAAATTCTTAAATTCTCTTTCAAAACTTGTAAATGCATATCTTTCAATGAAAGGCTTCTCCTACACACTTGATGAGTTAGATATTCCTGACGAAATTAGAAAAAAGATTAGAAAAAGAACGGATGAGGCAAGAAAAAAGATAAATGAGCTTATCCAACAATATAATGCTGGTGTTTTACCTAGACTTCCAGGTCAAACTTTGGAAGATTCCTTCGAAATCTACGCAATGAATGAGCTTGCTAAAGCTAGGGATGATTGTGGAGAATATGTAGATGAATATTTTGGAATGAATAATAGTGGAAGTATCATGACAAGAACTGGTGCAAGAGGTTCAAGCCTAAACATAGGTCAAATGACAGCATGTTTAGGTCAACAATCCGTTAGAGGAAAAAGAATTGTTAGAGGTTATAAGGATAGAGCCTTATCCCACTTTAAACCTAGAGACCCAAGTCCTGAAGCAAGAGGTTTTGTATATTCATGTTATAGGGATGGCTTATCTCCAACAGAGTTTTTCTTCCATGCGATGGGTGGTAGAGAAGGACTTGTTGATACTGCTGTAAGAACTCAGCAAAGTGGATATATGCAAAGACGTTTAATTAATGCTCTTCAAGATGTAAAGGTTGAATATGATGAAACTGTTAGAGTTGCAACAGGTCAAATAGTCCAATTTAAATATGGTGAGGATGGAGTTGACCCTGCAAAAAGTGACCATGGAAAGGCTGTAAATGTTCAAAGACTTGTTGAAAGAGTTAGACTTGTTGTTAGAGAAGGAAAACCTGCACCTAAAGAATAC
Source organism: Candidatus Hecatellales archaeon ex4484_218 (assembly GCA_002254975.1). GTDB lineage: Archaea > Thermoproteota > Bathyarchaeia > Hecatellales > Hecatellaceae > EX4484-218. Next base: position 6,788 of record NJEB01000023.1, read on the forward strand.
ATTAAGGAACAAATTGAAAAGGTTAAACATGAACTTCCACCTTTACTTGTTGAAGAATTAAAGAAAAATCTTTACAACTCAAACCTAACAAAAGAAGGGGTTGGCTTAGTTGTTTCAACAACAGTTGAAGATTATAAGAAAGCCAAAATTGAGCCTGGAGAATCTGGTGGTATTGTTACTGCTCAATCTATAGGTGAGCCCGGAACTCAAATGACTTTAAGAACCTTCCATTTTGCAGGTGTAAAAGAAAGAAATGTTACACTGGGTCTTCCAAGAATTATTGAGATTGTTGATGCTAGAAGAGTTCCATCAACACCCATCATGAACGTGTACTTAACAGAGGAATATAGAAAAAGTAGGGAAAAAGCTACAAAAATAGCTCAAGAACTAGTTTACACAACTTTAGGTAATGTAGCTTCAAGTATTTACATTGATAATGTTCATCAAATGGTTGTGGCTAAAATTTCAGAAGCAACGATGAAAGAAAGAGGTTTAACACTTGAAGAGTTAAAGGAAACAATTGTTGTTCCAGGATGTAAGGTAAAAGTTTTCCAGAAAGGTTCCGTGGTAACAGTAAATATTAAACCTAAGGATCCAGCAAGTCTACCAAAAATATTTGATAGGGTTCCCTACATTAGGGTTAAAGGTATCCCTGGTATACGTAGAGCCCTAGTAACCTATGATAATGGTGAGTGGATAATTCAAACAGACGGCTCAAACTTAGCTAAAGTTTTAAAAATTCCGGGTGTTGACCCTACAAGAACAACCACTAACAACATTCATGAAATAGCTTCAACTTTAGGAATTGAAGCTGCTAGAAATGCGATCATCCGTGAGATGAAGGGTGTATTGGATGAGCAAGGTTTAGATGTTGATATCAGACATATTATGCTTGTTGCTGATATGATGACTCTTGAAGGTGAGGTTATGCAGATTGGAAGACATGGAATTAGTGGTGAAAAGGCAAGTGTTTTAGCCAGAGCAGCTTTTGAAATAACAGTTCCAACATTGATTGATGCAGCTGTAAAAGGTGAGGAAGACCATTTAGCTGGTGTAATGGAAAATGTTATTTGTGGACAGATGATACCTGTAGGTACAGGAACAGTTGAACTTTATATGTCAGCCACACCGCCTGAAAAATCTTCTTCAAAGTGAAATCATGGACCTTGATAAAGCAATTTTAATGGCTGTAAGAACAGGGAAGGTAAATTTTGGGTTTAAAGAAAGCATGGAGGCTTTAAGAGGGAAAAAAGCAAAACTTATTGTTTTAGCTAAAAATCTTCCTTCAGAAAAAGAGAAAATGGTAAAGCATTATGCAAAAATAGCAGGAATACCTATACTTCAATATAATGATTCAAGTTTAGGTCTTGGAACTGTATGTGAAAAACCTTTCCCAGTTTCAGTTTTGGCTATAAGAGACCCGGGAAGCTCAGAAATCTTAAAAATGGTGAAAAGTAAAAAATGACAAGCAAAATTAGGTTAACAGCAGATGAAATTCGTTATATGGCTTTGTTTGAAAGTATAACTGGTGTTGCAGCTAGAGATTGTATCATAGATAACCATTCAAACAAAATAACTTTTATTACAAACAAAAATGAAGCTGGAATTGCTGTAGGTAAAAATGGTTCTAAAATAAAGCTTTTAAGAAAAACAACCGGTAGAAACATTGAAATTATTGAGTATGCTGATAATGTTCAAGATTTTATAAAAAATGCTTTTACTTTTATTAAAGTATATTTCAAACTTAAACCTTAAAGAATATTTTTGAGAAGTTTTTAAGGGGAATTTTATAACTTTATGGTTTGATTAGGTTGATGGTTGAAAACCTAAAAAATCTTAAAAATATTAGGGTTGTTTCAGGCTCAAGCTATCTTTGCTTACTTTGTAAAGCTGGAAGAATGCTTTGTGGAAAATCTCAATGTCCAATTCTTTTAAAACTAGGTGTAATGTTAAAACATAAAAAAATTTTTGATTTAGATGTTGTTGAAGGCTCTTCTCCTCCAAGTGTTTTTGTTGGTAGGTTTGGTTATCCTAAAGTGTTTGTTGGACCTTTAATTCCACCAGTTTATGGAGACACATCCATTTATGACCTACCTGAAAATTGGGTAGGTCTTTCCATCGATGAAATCTTAAATTTTAGGTTTTCTTTGGTTTGGGGAAGATTTTCAACAAAAATTGATGAGGTAAGAAAAGGTGGAAAACTTTTAGAGCTTCTTCAAGAATTGGCTATGAGTATTACACCTGTTGATGGTGAAGCTGAACTTGCAAAAAAACCTGTTGGAACGGTTGTTTTTGACAGTCATTCTCAACCTTTTGGCCCCTC
>NJEB01000024.1 GCA_002254975.1 Candidatus Hecatellales archaeon ex4484_218
GACCCAAAATTTTTTTGATAAGAATTTTTTAGGAAAATGTTAATGTTTATAGGAGGATTTATTGGTCTGGGTGGTGCACCATCACATAGCGTAAAAGATAATGAACCAGTTGAATATCTTTGGGATGAAAACGTTCCCGTAATCTGGGAAAATCTTTTATCTGACCTAAAAATTAGTCTTGAGAAAATCATGCTAGAACATCCTAATTATGTGATTCTTGTTTCTCATTCAAAAATGGGTAGAAGATTCAAACCTGTTTATGTTTTAAGAGTTTAATATTTCAAAAAATTGTTCTTCTCTTTTTTTGTTTTTAAACCTGAATACGAGACTAGCCTGAACTTAAAGTTGATTGTTACGTGATTAATGTACAAAAACATTTACAAGTTAACATTTTGAAATAAAAAAAATATACTCATAAATCTTAAATAGTTTTCAACCTTTACCAACACATGTGTCTAAAAGGAAGATTTTTTATCTTCTAGTTGTTACGGTAGCAATAGCAAGTGTATGTGTAAGTATTTTAGCCCACCAACAATTAAGGGTTAATATAACAGGGCCCAGTCCATCAGAATCTAGCAAGTTAAAGATAGATGTTACACCTGAAGATGTAATTGTTGGTGAAAAGGTTAAGATAGTTGTTAGAAATCCTGAAGGAAAACCTGTTAGAGGAGCTAAAGTTTATGTTGCAAGAAACCATAACTTATCGGCAAAGGGAACATACATAGGTGAAACAAATTTTAGTGGTGTAGTTACCTATGCTTTTAAGGAGGATGGTCAACATATAATCTACGTAGAAAAGGATGGATTTCTACCCCAATGGATAAACCTATATGTAAAGCTTAAGGGAAAGTTGTCTTTTGGCTGGAAGCTTAAGGAAAGTGGTAATGGTGAACTTACCTATACTATGTGTATCACTTCTAATGGGTATCCTGTTGAAAAGGTTGAAATCTATGTAAACAGCACATTTATAGGCTATACTGATAACAATGGAGAGTTAAGCTATACATTTAAACGTGGAAAGGTTTACGAGATAATCATAAAAAAGGAGGGTTATAGGGGGCTTCTCATAATTTCTGACCTAAACCCGGAAGGTGGAACCGGAACGGTTATTCAACCACTAAACCTTACTAACAAAACTGTATAACCGCTAAGCCATGAATTACTGGTTTCTAAATAATTTAATAGTATTAAAAGTGTTACTACCACTTAAATTATGTTGCTGGTTATGTTTTTCATATCCAAAGGTTGCCTATGCTCCAGTAAATTTTTTCAAAGTTAGGGTTGGATTGAAGAAGATTCCTTGATTATTTGAATCAAAAAATAAGGGGAAGTTAAATTGGGACTACTGTTATTTCATCCGCTGGCCACCTACTTATTATCTCGTATCCGGCATCGGTTATTATTATCATGTCCTCTATTCTTACTCCACATCTATTATCTGGCGTACCTTCTTGGGTTTCTAAAGCTATTACCATGCCAGCTTCAAGTTTTACCGGCCACTTAATTGCTATGGGTCTCCAGAAGAATGGTGGGTCATAAAGAGTTGCAATCCCTAATCCGTGACCCATGTTATTAAAGAAGGTTGAAAATTTTTCACGTTCATTTCTAATGTATGGGGGTCTTTTTGACCATAATTCTACCTCATCAGGCCATTTTTCCACAATATCTTTTGTTGTTGCACCTGGCTTTAATGCTTTTTCAGCTTCTCTAAGCAATGTTATTGCTTTTTTATATGCTTCTCTAACATCTTTCGGTGCTGGACCTACACTAAATGACCTGTAACAACATGAACAGTAACCAAGAAGTCTACTGTTGAATATGTCAATAACTACTGTATCTCCAACTTTAAATAGTCTATCAGTACAAGAACGACTTACATCTTTCGGCCAAGTGTGTTGACCAGAAATAATATAGCCACCAGGTTCCAAACCATGTAAAACCTGATATTTAACGATTTCACTCCAAACTTCTTGTTCGCTTACCCCAACTTTTATTTTTTTGTAAGCCACCTCAAAACATCCATCAACCACACTTGCAAGAATACGGAAAATCCGTTGCTCAGTAGGTGTTTTGACCATTCTTGCCTCAGTTAATGCTTTTGCACCATCTAAACTAACTTCACCTTTTAAACCTTTTTTTAATGCTTCTAGCAAGTAGGGAATGTTTGTATCTATACCCAAAACCTCTTTTTCAAGTTTAAGCTCTTTTAATGTATCCCTTATTTGTTCAACAAAAAGCCCTAACATATGTTGTTGAGCTTGAGGTGGAGATGAGAAGAAGACTCCTCCAAGTGGAATTGATTTATCAACTTTTATGTATGGAAACTGTTTAGCTAAATGATAAGCCGTGTCACATTCATCAAAGTAGACTGGTTCACCTTTTTCCGGTAAAATTGCATAACGATATCCACCAACTCCTGCACTAAGTGTTCCAAGTGGGGGTATGTTGGTAACATACGCGACATTTGGTTCCGTTAAACATAATATTGCTCCTAAACCGTATCTTTTCATAAAATTTCTTGCTCTTTCCAACTTTTCCTTTAAAAAATTCTTAGGGTCAACAATGGTATTTAAAAGTCCTAAACCAATTTTTCCAATATCTTCTAATCGATATTGCGTGTTCATTAATATTCTCCTCCTAAAAAGTTTTATCATCTCAAGAAATTAATATAAATAACGACTTCTCAGTAACATATTTTTGCAAAAAATTAGCCTTAATCTGTGTAACTCCATCCAAGTTTGGATAGAGTAACTTAAAGATAATCCGGTTAATAATGGAATTACTAGGTAATACCTAATCACAGAAAATGTATTTTTGATTTCTAGTTTTTTCAACTTTTATTTTATTGGCGACCTATTGGAAGTTTAAAAATAAGGGTAATAAAGTATCATGGTTATTATGTACAGTAAATTTTAAGTTTTAGTGGGGGAGGGAAAAATTTTGAATTTTGAGTTAACTGAGGAGCAAAAGGAGATTAGAAGAGCTGTTCGGGAGTTTGCTGAAAAAGAGTTTAAACCTGAAATTGCAAGAGAATATGACCAAAAAGAGGAGTTTCCATGGGAAATCTACAAAAAATGTGCTAAGCTTGGTTTTATTGGTTGTAGTTTTGAGGAGGAGTATGGAGGGCAAGGACTTGGTTTTCTTGAAACAGTAATTATTTGTGAGGAGCTTTGTAGGGTTGATTCAACCTTGGGAACAGCCATGCTTACAGGCCCATTTGGAAGCGACCTAATCCATATGTTTGGAACTGAAGAACAAAAGAAAAAGTATCTTCCACCAATCACTAAAGGTGAATGGGTTTCATCTGCAGCTTTTACTGAACCGGAACATGGAAGTGACTTAACCATGCTTGATACCACAGCTAAACCTGAAGGTGACTATTATGTGATTAATGGTACAAAAACATTGATAACCAATGCACCTATAGCCAATTACACGGTTGTTCTCTGCCAGGTAAAACCTGAGGCTGGAATTAGAGGTCAAAGTTTATTCATTGTTGAAAAAGGTGTTGAAGGTTTTGATGCTACCAAAATTGAGCATAAAATGGGGATTAGAGCTTCACCTTTAGGTGAATATTCCTTTAATAATGTTAAAGTTTCAAAGTCTGCTTTGGTTGGTGTTGAAAACATGGGATTTTACCATTCAATGGAGTTTTTTGATGTTACAAGGATTGGTGTTGCTGCTCAGGCTTTAGGTATGGCTCAAGGAGCCTACGAAAAAGCCTTAAAATATGCTAAGGAAAGAACTCAATTTGGAAAACGTATTTCAGATTTTCAGGTTATTCAACATAAACTTGTTGATATGGCTACAATGATTGAGGCTTCAAGACTTTTAGTGTATAAGGCTGCATGGTATATTGATAAGGGTAGAATTATTCCTGAGCTTAGCTGTATGGCTAAAAATCTTGCAACAGAAACTGCTGTTAAAGTTATTCATGATGCACTTCAAATTTTCGGTGGATATGGTTATATCGCCGAATATGACCTTGAAAGATATTATAGGGATGTTAGAATAACCGAAATTTATGAGGGAACAACAGAAATTCAGAAAAATATTGCAGCAAGATTTCTTTTAGGAAAATAAAAAAATATTTTTTAGGTTTATTTTATTCACCTTTAAATTCCGGTTTTCTTTTTTCAAAAAATGCTGAGATCCCTTCAGCAGCATCATTTGTGGAAGCTATGATTCCAAGTGCTTCAGCTTCAATTTTTAAACCTACATCTAAGGAAGCTTGACTTCCGAAATTTAAAACATATTTGGCGAATTTTAGGGCTACTGGTGGGCCTTCAACAAGTTTTTTAGCAAAATTTTTTATTTCAGCTTCAAAATTTTCTTTTGAAATAATTTTATTGATTAAACCTATTTTTAAAGCTTCATCCGCAGATATTCTTTTACCCAGCATAACTATTTCTTTTGCTTTAGCTAAACCTACAATTCTAGGTAATCTTTGGGTTCCACCCCAACCTGGAATTATTCCAAGATTGATTTCAGGATTTCCAAACTCCGAGTTTTCAGTTGCAATCCGAAAATCGCATGCTAAAGCTATTTCTAAACCTCCACCTAAACAAAAACCTTTAATGGCTGCTATGTAAGGTTTAGATGATAATTCAATTTTTCTTGTTAATTCTTGACCTTTCAAAGATATTGTTGGTGCTGTGGTTGGTGTTGCTGTGGATAAGGTTGTTACATCTGCACCAACACTAAAAGCTTGGTCTCCAGCCCCCATCAAAATCACACATCTAACATCTTTATCTTCTTCTAACCAATCAACAGCTAAAGATAATTCTTCAACCATTTTTAGGGTGATAGCATTAAATCTATGGGGTAAATTCAAAATTATCCATCCAAGATTATTTTCCTTCTTAACTAATACAGTATCATATTTTTTCTCATTCATAGGTGTAAAAACCTCTTTTAGTTTTTTTACCCAACCAACCTTTACCTACATATTCTTCCAGTAATGGGCAAGACTTATAGACCTCTTCACCATACTTATTGTAAAGTTCTTTTAATTTAGCTAAAACATTGTCTATTCCAAGATTATCTGCAAGTTCACATGGTCCTTGAGCCCATGCTGTTCCAAGTTTTACGGCTGTATCTATGTTTTGAGGGTCTGCAACATCCTCATAAACCATCCAAGCAGCTTCATTAATTGATACAGCATAAACTCTTTCAACATCGTATTTACCAGCAAGCTTAAACGGTATTCTTGGTCTACCCACAGTCCAATCATAAAAACCTTTACCAGATTTTTGTCCAAATTTTCCTTCCTTCACCAATTGTTCAAGTAATGGACATACTTTTGCTCTTTCACCATAAGCTTCCTCCATAACCTTTGAAACACTATAAACAATATCCAATCCTAGATAATCAGCTAATTCAAATGCACCCATAGGCAATCCAGCCTTATACTTGATGGTTGCATCAACCATCTCCATTGTTGCTTCACCTCTTCTAACAGCATGACATGCATCAGTAAACATTGAAACCAAAATTCTGTTAACAATAAAGCCTCTAACATCTTTCTTAACTAAGGCTGGAGTTTTACCCAACCTTTTAGCCAAATTTATGGTTGTTTCAACAGTTTCATCACTTGTTTTTTCACCCTTAACCACTTCAACCAAAGGCATTAATACAGGTGGATTAAAAAAATGCATACCAACAACCTTTTCAGGTCTTTGAGTTGCATTAGCAATCTCTGTTATGCTTAAACTGGAGGTGTTTGTTGCAAGAATAGTATGGTTAGGTGAAGCTTTATCCAACCTACTAAAAACTTGTTTTTTAAGCTCTAAATTTTCAGGAACAGCTTCAACAACAAAATCAACATCTTTACATGCATCTTCAAGATTTGTTGTTGCTTTAACTCTTAAAAAAGTCTTTTTTGCATTTTCATCTGTAAGTTTACCTTTTTCCACAAGTTTTCCTAAACTCCAATTAATTTCTTTAAGAGCTTTATCTAAAATTTCCTCATTAACATCAACCAAAACAACATCCAAACCAGCCATAGCAAACAGTTGAGCTATACCATGACCCATCATTCCAGCTCCAATTACAGCAGCTTTTTTCAAAATTTTCACCCAACCTTAATTAAATCTTTAACCTCATAAAGTCTTTTACCAAAAAATAAAATGGTTAGGTTTTTCTCATTTCCTCCTTCAGAAATCTTCTTAAAACTTTACCCGTTGTTGTTACAGGAAGTTCACTTCTAAATTCAACTTCACGGATAACCTTGTAGGGTGCAACCTTACTTTTAACAAACTCCATAATTTCTTCTTCAGTTACTTTTGCATCTTTTTTAAGCACAATGTAAGCTTTTGGAATTTCACCTGCAACAGGGTCTGGTTTACCTACAACAGCACAAAGTTTTACTGCTGGATGTTCATAAAGCACATCCTCCAGCTCTCTTGGATAAACACTATAACCTTTATACTTAATCAAGTCTTTTTTTCTGTCAACAATGTAAAAGTATCCATCTTCATCCATCTTCCCAATATCTCCAGTATAAAGCCATCCATCCTTTAAAGTTTCCTCAGTTTCTTTAGGCATTTTCCAGTATCCCTTCATAATCTGGGGGCCTTTAACAATAAGTTCCCCAACTTCACCAGGTGGAAGTTCTTTTGTTCCTGTTTCAGTATCTACAATTTTTGCTTCTGTATTTGGCCAAGGTATTCCTATAGAACCTACTTTTACCTTTTTCATGGTTGGGTCTAAAGGATTTGGGATGGTTAACCATTAAAGCGTACATGGTTGGTGCTCCAGGTATTTCTGTAACCTTGTATTTTTCAACTGCCTCCAAAACTTTTTCAACCTCAAATCTTGGAAGTAAAACCATGGTTGAACAATTAGCTATACAGAGATTCATGATGGTTGTCATTCCATAAATGTGGAATAAAGGTAGAACACCTAAAATTACACCTTTACCCATTTCTTCAGGTATCCAGTAACGACATTGAATAGCGTTAGCTACAAGATTTTGATGAGTAAGCATAGCACCCTTAGGTAAACCGGTTGTTCCACCAGTATACTGTAAAATTGCAACATCATCCGGTTTAACCTCAACTATGGGAGGTTTAGCTGGATAATCTCTTAAAAGTTCCTGAAAAAAATAAACATTAGATTCTCTAGAAATTTTTAGGCTTGGAATTTTTTTAAACAGTTTACCCAAAAACTTTTTTGCTGATGGTAAATATTCGCTTATACTTGTTACTATAACCCTTTTTATTTTTGTTTTTTCCCAAACATTTTTTATTATTGGGTAAAGTAGGTCAAGCACAACAACAGTTTCAGCTTCAGAATTGTTTAACTGGTATTCAGCTTCTCTTTCTTTGTAAAGTGGACTTAAAGCAGTAACAACTCCACCAATTTTTAAGGTTCCATAATAGCTTATAACAAATTGGGGAAGGTTAGGCATAAAAATTGCAACAACATCACCCTTTTTAACACCTAAACCATTTAAAGCTGAAGCAAACCTATCAACAAGCTCTCTCAGCTTTTTAAATGTTATTTTAAACCCCTCAAAAACTATAGCAACATTTTCAGGATATTTTTCAGCAGCCTCATCCAAAAGTTTAGGTAAAGCAACTTGAGGATAATCAATCGATGGTGGAACATTTTCAGGATAAAATTTAAACCAAGGCTTCTCCATAAATAATACCTCAAAACTATACTTAAAAAACAAGCTTAAAAGACTTCTGCAAAAACATTAAAACAGAAAAATCCTTAATAACCGATACCTCCATCAAAAATATTCGTGGGCCGGTGGCGCAGCTGGAATGCGCGTCGGATTTGCAATCCGAAGGTCGCGGGTTCAAATCCCGCCCGGTCCACCAACAAAGGGTTTCACCCCTCGTGCACCCTGGTCTAAAGCTATTTTTAAGAATAGGGTTTAATTTTTGGTTGTTTAGGGGTTTAAGTTTATTCTTTAAAGGGATACTATCAGAAATAGGCTTAAACATGGGGGAGTTGAACTTATGGGAAAAGAAAAGGGTATGACATAGTATGACGATGTGTGACACCGTCTTACTTGATTTTCAATTTTTCAGGGAAACTTCACTATATTTTTTAATCCATGAATTTTCTTTATTTCTAAAAATTTTTTGAGAAGTTTTCCCTCCAACTTAAATTTGATTTTTTTTCATTTTTTAGTTCCTTCTTAACTTTTTTATTTTCTTCCATAGTTCTTGTTTGATTTCAAGATGTCGGTTAAAAATTCTTGCTAAAGCAATGTAGCACAGTATAGTACAGTGTAGCATACTGTACTATTTGATTTTCAATTTTTGGGGTTAAATATGCGGATAAAAAGAAGAAAACTTCAAATAAATATTACATTGGATAAGGATTTAGTTGAAGCTATTGATGAGGGTTGTCTATGGTTACTGGTTTGGTTTCTGGAAGTTTTGGTCTTATTTTAATATCAACAAGCAAGTTAAA
>NJEB01000025.1 GCA_002254975.1 Candidatus Hecatellales archaeon ex4484_218
CTGTTGAGTCATCCTTCTTTTTCTATGAGTATGGTGGAAATGTTTTATTAACAGTTTTAGAGAAAAAAAGAAAAGCAAACAATCTTGCAAATCTTTTAAGTAGAATTATTTTTGGAGAGTTGGGATTTGTTGTAGAAATTAAAATTCCGCCTGAAAATCTAAAAAAATATCATGAACAAAATTTTGAGGGAACAAAAATAATATTTTTTAGTGATGTTGACATCCCTAACATTGAAAAACTTTCACTTTATGGTGAAAATTTAGCTGACACATCTCTTTACATGGATTTTCTTTCCCATGGGTCTATGTGGTATGTGGTTATAACATCCAAAAAACATGGTTATGTTGTTGGTTTAACAGGAAATGGTATTGTAACCATATTTAACAGGATTTCACCAGAGGAGTTTTTAACCTATATAATTGAGGAAATTTTTCCTTTAACCAGTACGGAAAAGGTTGATTAATTGAAAATTTTAAGAAAAAAATTTAAATTTTTTCAACTAAAGTTATATAGCATCGAAACCTAAAATTAGCTTGTAAACATTCCTTTAAGAATGTTGTGTTAGGAGGAAAATTTTTTGAAACTTGAGGAGAAAAAAACAAGGATTGAAACAAAATTTATCCGTGTTCCCTTAATTATCCATACAATCCTAAAAAGGGATAACAGTTTTACCCTTCAAATAGAACATATGCAAGTTAGAAGAACAAGTATAAACATACCTAAAAACATTATAAATTTAGGTTCAGAGGAGATAGAGGAATACATTAAAGAAGTTTATCCTAATGCAAAATCTTTTGTTATCCAGTATGAGGAGAGGGATGGTGAAATAATACCTTTTTGTGCTCAACTTTTTGTTTCTGGAAGAAAAGAAAGAAAATATTAAGGGTTTAACCCAATCTTTGACTTAACCATTCTCCAAAAATAGTTACCTAAAACATTAACAACCAATTCTTTAAAATGACCTTTTAACAAGTATCTTAAAATAACTTTTGGTCTTAAATAAAAGCTAAAATAGGCTTTTCTTATCAGTTTTTGAAGTTGCTCAACAGAAAGCTCCTTTGTTTTCATAACAGGTTTAAGCACCGTATATTTAGACCAATCCTCAGTTAAAAGTAAACCATTATTTTTAGCTATTTGATAAAGCTCAGTTCCTGGGAAAGGTGTTGCTATAGAAAACTGCGCATAATCCGGGTCAAGTTTTTTTGCAAATTTTATTGTTTGTAAAGCTTCTTCCCATGTTTCACCAGGAATCCCTATAACAAATGAAGCTACTGTTTCAATTCCAACCTCCCTAGCCCAACGCATAACTTTTTCAGCCTGTTCAAGCTTTATTCCTTTACGAATAAGATTTACTACCCTTTGAACACCAGATTCAACACCAAAATAGATCATTCTACATCCAGCTTTCTTCAAAACCTTCATAAGTTCCTTATCTATTAAGTCAACTCTACATGAACAAACCCACTGAGTATCCAATCCCCTATCCATAATTTCTTTACATATTGCTTCAGCTCTTTTTTTGTCAAACGTAAAAGTATCATCAACAAACTCTATAGAGTTTGTTTTGTAGGTTTCTTGAAATTGTTCAATCTCATCCACAACATTTTTTGGGCTTCTAGCCCTAAACTTTTTACCGAAAAGAAGCGAAGATGAACAAAAAATACAGTTAAATGGACATCCTCTACTGGTTAAAATTGTTCCAAGAATCATGTTTTTACCAAAAGCTTTATACTTATTCATGGGTAGTAAATGACGGGCTGGAAAAGGCAGTTCATCAAGATTTTCTATAAAAGGTCTAGGCTGAGTTTTTATTAGATTTCCATTTCTTCTAAAAACTATTCCTTTAACATTTTCTATGTTTTTTTCTTTTTCAAGAGTTTGAACAAGTTCAAGAAGTGTATATTCACCCTCCCCAATGCATGCAACATCAACATACGGGTTCTCTTTCATAACTGTTTGATAGGCAAATGTAACGTGAGCACCACCTAAAACAACAAAAGTTTCAGGTAAATTTTTCTTAACATTTTTTGCTACTTCTAAAGCACTATTTATCATAGCTGTTGTTGCTGTTATTCCAACGAGGTCTGGTTTTCGACGTTCTAATTCAACCAAAACCTGTTCATGATTAAGTCCTAAAACAGAAGCATCCAAAATTTCTACGTTATAACCATATTTTTCAAGAATGGCTGCAAGATAAGCTAAACCCATAGGTGGAGCTACTATTCCAGCTGTTGAGTAAAGTTCAATTTCTGTTGAAATGGGTGGTTGAACTAAAACTATCCTCATTTTTGACACTTAGATTTACAGCTTAACTTTTCCCTTTATCATTCAAAAATTTTTTTATTTTATAGTTTTTCTTGCCTCAGCCAACCTGTTTGCTATTAAAGATGCAAAAGCTCCTGCACCAACACCATTATCAATGTTAACCACAACTAAACCAAGACTACATGATTGAAGCATAGACATTAAAGATGCATACCCTCCACTTCCATAGCCATAACCAACCGATGTTGGAACACCTATAACAGGACAATCCACAAGACTTGCAACAACAGATGGTAATGCTCCTTCCATCCCAGCAACAACAACTAAAACATCCACACCTTCCTTTAACATTTTTTTGAGAGGTTGAAAAAGTCTGTGAAAACCAGCAATTCCAACATCATAAGCCTTTAAAACTTTACAACCCATCTCCTCAGCTACAACGGCAGCTTCTTCAGCAACAGGAATATCTGCTGTTCCAGCTGTTAAAACACCAACTTTTCCTCCAGTTTTTAAAGTTTTAAAATTTTTCCTAGAAACAACGACTATCCTAGCTTTCTCATAAATTTTAACCCTAAAAATTTTTCTTAATTTTTTAAGTCTTTTAACATGTTTTTCTGAAACTCTACTAACCAAAGCTTTCCCTGTTTCCCTAACCATTTCCTTAACAATTTTTAAGGTTTCTTCCGGTGTTTTATTTTCAGCATAAACAATTTCAGGAAGCTTTTTTCTAGTAAACCTACCTAAATCAAGCTTCGCTAAATTTTCAATGTTTTTTAAAGTAAGAAGTTTCAACTGTTTTTTAGTTTCATCTAAAGAGATTTTTCCATCTTTAAAATTTTTTAAAATCTTATCCAAACTACTCAAAGTTTATCCCAAACAATGACCATTATAAGATAGGTAGCCTAAAGCTTACAATAAATATTTTAGGGTTAACTGGTATGGGCTTTAAAAAACTAATGGTTATAGACCCTCAACAAGCAGGAATCTCTGGAGATATGGTTCTCGGCGCATTGATAAGTCTTGGAGCAAATAAAAAACTAGTTAGTCAAACTATAGAAAAAATCCCAAATTATCTTAAAAACTGTGAAAAAATAAAATTGGAAGTTAAAGAAACAACAAGAGGAGAAATTAGGGGAATTAGGGTTAAAATTAAAACTGAGGAAAAATTTACTTTTAGAAAGGGTGGAGAATTAAAAGAAGCTACAGAAAAATTTTTGGATGAATCCAATTTTTCAGATAGAACAAAAAATTTTGTTTTAGATTGTCTTTTAACCCTTCTTAAAGCTGAAGCTAAAATTCATGGTTCAACCATTGAAGATTTACGTTTACATGAAACTGGTTCTGCTGATACTTTAGCGGATATTTTAGGTGTTGCTGTGGCATTAGAAGATTTAAAGGTATTTGAAGATTTTGAGGTTTATTCTTTACCTGTTTGTGTTGGGGGAGGGAACATTCAAACAACCCATGGACCCTTAAGCATTCCAACTCCAGCAACCCTAGAAATTCTTACCCAAAAAAAATTTCCTTTTAAAGGAATAAACATTGAGGAGGAACTGGCAACACCTACTGGTGTTTCCATTCTTACATGTTTAGCTAAACCTACTAACCACTTTCCTTTAATGAAAGGAATAAGGATTGGATATGGTGCTGGTGAAAAAAATTTTGAGTTTTTACCAAACGTCTTAAGAATTGTTGTTGGCAAACCTTTAAACAAATTTTTTGAAGATGAAATTTACATAGTTGAAACAAACCTAGATGATGTAGATGGTGAAGTTGTAGGCTATTTAATTGAAAAATTGTTTAAAGAAGGTGCTAAAGATGTTTTTGTAACTCCATGTATGGGGAAAAAAGGTAGACCCATGTTTGTGGTTAAAACTATAACTAGCATGGAAAAAATGGAAAAAATGGTAAACTTGATTTTTGATGAAACAGGAACATTGGGTGTAAGAGTTTATCCTTGTAAAAGATTCATTCTTTACAGAGAAATCCAACCATACATCTTAAACATTAACGGTAAAACCTTCAAGATTAAAGTTAAAATTGCAAAAGATCCAACCGGAAAAATAATTCAAACCAAACCAGAATTTGAAGACCTTAAAAAGATAGCTTCAGAAACAGGAAAATCTTTAAGAGAAATAGCTAAAACTGTCAAAAAATTTATCCAACAATCTTCTTAATTTTTTGCCCAATATATTTTAGGTCTTCTTCAGTTAATCCAGGATGAACTGGAAGTGAGAAAACTTGTCTTGCAGCAGCTTCGGTTTTAGGTAGAGACCTGGGTTTAAACCCGAATTTTCTTCTATAATAGGGAGCCATATGAACTGGGGTTGCATAATAAATTTCTGCTTGAATACCTGAACTAGTAAGTTTTGCTACAACCTTATTTCTTTCTCCAGCTCTACAACCTTTTAACCTAACAGTATAAACATACCATGAATGTTTATAGCCAGGAGGTTCAAAAGGTAATTCAAGTCTACCAACATCTTCAAGTATACTTGTTAAAATGTTTGCGTTTTTTCTTCTTGCTTCCAAAAATCTTGGAAGTTTTAAAAGTTGGTAGTATCCGATGGCTGAAGCAATTTCAGGCATACGGTAGTTATGACCTAATCTTTCACTTGAGAAATGTCTACCAAACCCGTGGCTTCTTAAAGAGTATAAGGCTTCAGCATTATCTCTTCTGTTAGTAACAACCATTCCACCTTCCCCAGTTGTAATAACTTTAGATGCATAAAAGCTGAAACATCCAAAATCTCCAAAGGAACCAGCTTTTTTCCCTCCAAGTTCCGAACCAAGAGCTTGAGCGGCATCTTCAATAACTGTAAGGTCATGTTCCCTAGCTATTTTCATGATTTTTTCCATGTCAGCCATTAAACCATACATATGAACTGGAATGATTGCTGATGTTCTACCCGTAATAGAATCTTCAATTGCAGCAGGGTCTATGGTGTAAGTTTTTGGGTCAATGTCTACAAAACGAGGTTTTGCACCTGTCAAAACAACAGCCTCAACAGTCGCAACAAAAGTAAAACTTGGAACAATAACCTCATCCCCACTTCCAATATCTGCTGCAAGTAAGGCTGCATGAAGCGCGGCTGTTCCGGAATTCATAGCCACCGCATACTTAACACCAACATATTTAGCAAAACTTTCCTCAAACTTTTTTGAGTAAGGACCATCCCCAAATTTTGAAGTTAAAACTCCACTTTTTAAAACACCAACAACAGCTTCAATTTCTTCTTTCCCAATAATAGGTTGGGCAATTGGAATTGTTTTTCTCAATTTTTCTTCTCACCATTAATAATCAAAAATAAATTTTTACTTTAACTCTCTAAGTTTAATTTATTTGTTGGATTGAGTATTTTAAATTAATTGCAACCAAACCCCTTATCATAGAGGAATTTCCATGAAAAAACCGAAAATTTTTATCATTCCAGTAATGTCAAAAATTCATAAGGAAAAAATTTTAAAACCATTTAAAAAAATTAAAAAAATTTTTGGTAAAGATATGGAAGTTTTAAGTTTTGAAAAACCATTAAGTAGCATTGATGAATTTTCCCAATTAAAAATTGAGGACGCTGATGCTACAGTTGTTTTTGTTTGTAGTGGAGGAACAAGTCAATTAGTTGCTAAGATAGCTTCAAACAAAGACTGGTTTATTTTAGCTTACCCTGAAAACAACAGTTTACCTTCAGCTTTAAGTGCAAAAGAAAAAATGGTTTCAGCTAAAACTTGGAAAGGAAAACTAGTTTATACAGATATGCTTCAACCCCCAAAAAAAATTGTTGATGCTGCTTATGCTTCAAGAATGTTAAAACTTGTTAAAAACACGAAAATTGGATTGTTTGGTGAAAAAAACGAAAAGTTAATGGAAAAAATAAATTTCGTTGAGGAATATTTTCAAGTTAAATCAACGGTTTACCCATTTGAAAAATTAAATTCAGTTTGGGAAGCTATTTCTTATAAAGAAGCTGAAGAAAGGTTAAGTGATAAATTAAGAGGATTTGTTGTTAAAGTTTCAAGAAAAGATTTGGTAGAAGCTTTTAGATTATATTTGGCCTTAAAAAATATGGTTAAAACTGAAAAATTTGATTATGTTACCATGGACTGTTTTAAATATCTAAACCTAAAAGGAATTACACCATGTTTGGCTTTTTCTTTACTTAATGATGAGGGATTTTTTGGTATATGTGAAAATGAAGTTGTACATGCACCTTTAATGTTTATGTTAACAAACTTAACCAACCAACCATGTTGGATTGCAAACACTACAACAATCAAATTAAAGAAAAATTCTGTAATACTTGCTCATTGTACGGCAGCAACAAAACTTTCAGACAAAAAGAAAAAGGTAATAATTAAAAATCATTTTGAACCTGGTTTAAGTGTTTCTTTAGATGTCCCATTAATGAGGAAAAATGTAACGTTAGTTCATTTAGCATTTAAACCAC
>NJEB01000026.1 GCA_002254975.1 Candidatus Hecatellales archaeon ex4484_218
GTTGTTTTAAAAGACCCTGCTGGAACTAGTGCATTGGTTTCTGAGAAAGGTAAGGTAGAGGTTAAAAAGATGTCTAAAAAAGAAGTTGAAAAATTTAGCAAAAATTTGGGATTGATGATTTATGAGTGAACAGGTAAGCCCAACTGTTTTCCATTTTCTTGAAAGACATATTGGAAAAAAGGCAGTAGTAATTTTAGATAGAGATTTTGGTTATGAAGGGAAAATTGAAGCTGTTTCCCATGTTCCACCTGGAATTTGGCTTGCTGATGCTGAAGCTGTTGTTTTACGTGCAACCTTAGCAAATCCTATTCCAAGAATTGTTTCAAGAGAAAAGAAAAGTGAAATTTTTGTTAACTTAAATTCTGTTCAAAGGGTAGAAATTCTTTCTTCAAAAGAAAAACAAAAAGAATAAGTTCTTTTTCCTAAACTTTAAGGAAGAATGGCACTAAAACAATAACTAAAACAAGCAAAACAGCAGCTATAACAATTATTTCAGGCCTAACCTTTATACCAAAACTTTCTTCTTCGTAGAAACGTAAAAGTCCGGCAGCAATAGACGGCATAGGGGCTTCTTCCTTTCTTCTTTTTTCCCTACTCAAAAATTTTTCACCATTAGAAGATATATTTGTCTCCTATTTGAATTTTTAATTTAGGCGGTTTGGTTGAATTTAAAGGTTTACTGGGATTCCGGAGTTGTTGTACAGCTAGGAGAAACCACTATATGTTTAGACCCTCAAACAACAAAAATCCCTTATGACCATATTTTAATTTCTCATGCTCATCGAGACCATACTGCTGGATTTTTAGCTTTAAAACCAAAAAAATATTCAACTTACCCTACAATTGACATTTTTGAAGCTGTAACCCGTAGAAAAGTAAACAATGTTAAACGGTTAAGTTATGGTGAAAAGGTTAAGATTGGGGATTTTAAGGTTTTTGTTTATAATTCAGGTCATATTCTTGGTTCAGCAATGTTTAAAATTGAAACTTCGGAAGGAACTGTTCTTTATACTGGAGACCTTAATTGTGTTGATACATTGATTACATCAGCAGCAAACAATGTTCAATGTGATATTTTAATCATAGAATCAACCTATGGAAATTCTGGGCTTGTTTTTCCAAGTCGAGAAAAAATTTATCGGTCTATGGTTAGATGGGTTGTGGAAAAAATTTGTAGTGGAAAAATTCCAGTTTTTTATGTTTATCCTGTTGGAAAAGCTCAAGAAGTTATTAGACTATTAAATGAGTTTATAGAGGTTAAGGTTGCTGTTCATCCAACTATAGAAAGGGTTAATAGAGTTTATAGTAGATTAAACATTAAACTTCAAGCTTCAACAGTCCAACCTAAAAA
The DNA here is from genome assembly GCA_002254975.1 of Candidatus Hecatellales archaeon ex4484_218. GTDB lineage: Archaea > Thermoproteota > Bathyarchaeia > Hecatellales > Hecatellaceae > EX4484-218. The sequence continues at coordinate 1,352 of NJEB01000026.1, forward strand.
AGGTTTAGTGGCTGTTTATCCAACCTACAGTTACGGTTCCCAAAAAATTAGTGGAGAGGTTTCAGCTTTTGCAACAGGTTGGGCTTTAAGATTCAAAAATAAAGAACGATTTTTCCCTTTAAGTAGCCATGCAGATTTTAACCAGCTTTTAAACTTCATAAAAAGTGTAAACCCAAAAATTGTTTATACTGTTTTTGGATTTACAAGTCAACTAGCAAAACATGTTAGAAAAAAGTTAAACATTAAAGCTAAACCACTTCAAATTTAAAAAGTAAATTTTAAAGCTTTTTTAGGACAATGTTCAACACATCTACCACATAAAATACAATTTGTTGAAACCCCAAAATCTTCTATCCTTTTTAAACCCATAACACATACATTCAGGCATAAACCACAATTTTCACATTTTTCTTTGTTAAACTTTATTTTTACCATGCTTAATCGGTTAAAAAAACCATAAAAAGCCCCTATTGGACAGATATATTTACACCAAAACCGGCTTTTAAAATAGGCTAAAACAACAAAAGCAACAAGAATAAAAATATGAAGATAAAAAAAGAATCCGTAACCTTTGTAGGTTGGATTTAAAAGATAGAATGGTATAGATGCGAAAAGAGAACCTGAAAAACAAACCTTACAAAAATAAAGGTCATGACCAATCCAAGCTAAAGTTGGAGTTAAAATTAAAACAAAAAATTTTGTATACCAAAAATTTGTAGGTTTAAAATTTTTTTCACCTTTAAGATAGGTAATAAAATCTTGGAAAGCTCCAACTGGGCAACCCCAACCACAAAAAAACCTGCCAGCTAGAACACCGTAAACAACCAAAAAACTTAATGGATAGATGGGAATTTTTCCGTAAACTATAAATTGTTGCATAATTCCTATGGGGCAACCTAAAACTGCAAAAGGACATCCATGACAATAAAGAAATGGACAAATAAAACCTGATTTTAAAACATGAAATACTCCAAGATTTGAAATTGTTAAAGCTGAAATTTGAACTATTCTTCTTTTAGTTGCTAATCTCAGCTTTTAACCTCCTAAACCTATACATGAAGGGCAAACAATTCTTACGATTATTTCAACCAAAGAATAATCGTTTAAGCTAAGAAAAACCATAACAATAAAAAGGGTTAAAAGCAAAATTTTTAAGAAAAATTTTTTGTTTAATATTTTTCTTTCAATTTTCAAGGTTTATCCAACCTATTTATTTTAAAAGAGAATCTATTTCTTTTGAAAGAGTTGATTCTTCAGTAACCCCAACATGCTTAAATTTAATGTATCCTTCCTTATCTATGACAAAAATTGTTGGAATTGCTGTAACATCATATTTATATGAGGTTTTGGCTGTATCCCTTAATATTGTCCAGGTTATGTTAAAGGTTGAAGCAAAAAGTTTAAGTCTTTCAACAGTATCCGTGTTTGGGTCAACACTTATAGACAAAATAACAACTTTATCTCCATATTTATCATGAATTTTTGATAAATGGGGAATTTGGATGATGCAAGGTTTACATAATGTAGCCATAAAATCTAAAACAACCACTTTTCCACGAAAATCCTCTAAGGAAACTTCAATTCCATCCAAATTCTTAAGTTTAAATGGTGCTGCTTTCCCAGTTTTTGGAGATTGAAATAAGGCTACAGCAAAAGTTGCACCTACAAGCACAAGAACAACAATTAAAACTGTTAGTTTTTTTGTTTTCAACTTTATCTGAAAAATATGTAGGTGGAAGACTAATATATTAGTTGGGATGTAAGTTGTTTTGAGCAAATATTTTTATTGGTGGAAAAAATTGTCGGTTGAAGATATTATGACAAGGAAGGTTGTAACTATTGATGGGGATAAAACTGTTGGTGAAGCTGCAAAATTGATGCGTAGAAAGAAGATTGGTGCTTTAGTTGTTACTGAAAAAGATAAACCTGTTGGAATAATAACTGAAAAAGATATTTGTGAAAGAATTGTGGCTGAATCTAAACCTAACACAACCAAGGTTAAAGAAGTTATGTCTAAACCTTTAATAACAATTAAACCTAAAAGTTTGCTTACTGATGCTGTTGAGCTTATGACTAAACATGGAATAAGAAGACTTGTTGTAATGGATAAGGGAAAACTTGTTGGAATTGTTGCTGCAAGAGATTTTGTAAAAAACTGGGTAAAATTTGTTGAAATTTTTACTTACTACATCATAAAGAAAGCTTAACCTTTTAGGATATGTGAAAAATGAGTAGTAAAAGGATTTTTGTTGTGGATGTTGACCTTTGTGTTGGTTGTCAATGTTGTATGTTTGCATGTAACCGAAGATTTGGTGAAGCTGGGCTTTCAAAATCAGCAATCCATGTTAGGTCTGCTGGTGGGGTTGAACGTGGATTTGTTGTTACTGTTTGTCGTGCATGTTTAAATCCTCCTTGTTTAAAGGTTTGTCCGGTGGATGCTCTTACCCTAAGAAAAGGTGGTGGAGTTATTTTAAATGCAAGTAAATGTATTGGTTGTGGTAATTGTGTTGAAGCTTGTAGTATTAAAGCTGTTTTTTGGGATAAGGAAACAAATAAACCTATTATTTGTACCCATTGTGGATATTGCGTCGATTTTTGTCCTTATGGTGTTTTAACACTTAAACCTGTGGAGGAAGAATTTGAATGATTAAAGATGACCCTATCCAAAATGTTTTGTATATAGACCTTTCAAGAAGAAGATTTTGGGTTGAAAAATATCCAGAACTGTTTGAAAAATATTTTGGTGGAACAGGTGTTGCAATTAACCTTTTACATAAGGAATGCCCAAAAAACATTGACCCATTAAGTCCAGAAAACCCAATAATTTTTGCTGTAGGACAACTTAATGGTTTGTTTCCTTTAGCATCTAAAACTGTTGCCATGTTTAAGTCTCCTTTAACTGGCAATTTGGGGGAAAGTCATTGTGGTGGTAGAAGCTCCATAGCCATAAGAATGGCTGGTTATGGTGCAATTATAATTAAAGGTTCAAGTGAAACACCTATCTACTTAACTATCGATGAAAATGGTGTAAAATTTAGGGATGCTTCAGTTTTATGGGGGATGGGAAGCTACACTGTTGGAAGAATCATTAGAGAACTGGAAATTGGTGCTGGTGTTCGAACAATTATGCGGATTGGACCTGCTGGTGAAAATCTTGTTTCTTATGCATGTGTAATTACTGAAACTTATCGACATTTTGGTAGGTTAGGTTTGGGGGCTGTTTTTGGAAGCAAAAAATTAAAGGCTGTAGTTATTTTAGGTAAACGTTCTATTAAACCTAAAAATTTTAAAATTTATCGGGAAATCTACAATGAAATTTTTGATAAAGCCACAAAACTACCTTTAATGAGGAAATATCATGAACTTGGAACGGCTATGAATGTTAACCCTTTAAATGAGTTAGGATGTTTACCTACAAAAAATCTGTCAACAACACGTTTTGAGGATGCTGAAAAAATTTCTGGTGAAATTTTTGCCCAAAAATATTTGGGTAGAAGAGTTGCATGTGCTCATTGTCCTGTAAGTTGTATTCATCTTGCAGCTTTACGTGAACCCTATAAACATGAACCATACTTTTACAAAACAAAAATGGTTTCCTATGATTATGAACCTATTTATGCTTTAGGTTCTATGTTGGGGATAGGTTCTGTTGAGAAAATTCTTAAACTAATGGATGAAGTCGAAACTCTAGGGTTGGATGCGATGAGTACTGGTGTAGTTTTAGCTTGGACAACTGAAATGTGGAAAAAAGGTATGATTTCTGAAAAGGAAACAAAAAACTTAAAATTTAATTGGGGAGACCATGAAACCTACATTAAAGCTGTACGGTTAATTGTTAAGCAACCAAATGAATTTTATAGGGCTTTAGCTAAAGGTGTTGAGGTTGCAGCCTTAAAATTTGGAGGTTTAGATTTTGCTTTAGCTTTTGGTGGAAATGAGATGCCTGGTTATCATACAGGTCCTGCAACCCATGTAGGTTATCTTACAGGTTCAAGACATAGTCATCTGGATAGTGCAGGATATAGCTTAGATGAAAAAACTGTTAAAGAAAAGTTAAATCCAAAAATGGTTGGTGAAACATTGTTTGAAGAAGAAGCTTGGAGGCAAATTCTTTCAAGTTTGGTTGTTTGTTTTTTTGCTAGAGGAGTTTATAAACCTGAAATTGTTGTTAAGGCTTTAAGTGTGGTTGGTTATGATTTAAAGATTGAAGACCTAAAAAGAATAGGAGAAAAAATTTTAAAACTAAAATACTTGTTTAAGGTTAGGGAAGGTTTTAACCTTGAAAAATTAAGAATTCCTAGAAGAATTTTTGAAGTTCCAACACCTCACGGATATATTGTTGAAGAGTTTATTAGGGAAGCTGTAAAAGTTTACAAGGAAAAAATTGAAAGTTTACCGGAAAACTAAGGAGGTTGATGGAAACCCAAGGCAAACAATGAATGTTTGAAAATCCTGTAGGTCTCAGACCTAGGCTGTGTTTCCACCAACCTCCAAAAGGGATTTGGGAAACCGTACAATAAAAGTTTTATTTTTTAATTTTATGTTTTGAATTGTTTATGGTTATCGTTATAAATTCATCTCCTTTTGGTTTTACTCCCTTTAAGGTTGAAATCATTCCAAGAATAGTGTTTCTTAAAAGATTTTGGGTAAACCTGTTTAAAGGAACTGGTTTATCTTGAAATTTTAAGGTTATTTTTCCAGTTAGAATAGGACATTTTTGTAAACTTGATTTATTGTTAGCTATTGCTTTTGCATGTTCAAAACAGCTTTTAAAACCACACATTCCACAATCTATTCTTGGAAGTTTCCGGTAAACCATGTATGGTTTCCATGCTTCTTCAACAAGTTTAACAATTTTTTCTTTTTCCTCAAAATTAAAACTTGGAACTTGTAAATTTGATATTTTAAAACCAACAACACATAAAACATTTTTACATTGGTTTAGAAGTTTTTGAGCTTCATCTAAACTTTTAATTGTAACAATCTTAGGGATTTCTTTATCTTTAAGTTGTTCTTTAAATCCTTCAACAATTAAACAATCAACCTCATCTTCAACTAAAAATTTAAAATTATTTTCTAGTTTTTTATCTGCAAACCTAATTTTTCTGATGATGGATGTTTCATTTGGGGCTATACAAACAACAGTTTTTGCTCCTGCTTTTAAATGTCTCCAACTATCTTTACCTTTCTGGTCTAAAGTAAAATTTTTAAGATGAATATGTTTTAAAGTTCCAACCCTGTAACCTTTTCTTTTAAATTCTTTAACTAAAACTTCTATAAGTCTTGTTTTACCGGATTTTTTAAAACCAAAAATAGCTAACATTGGAATTTTTAGGTTTTTCATG
>NJEB01000027.1 GCA_002254975.1 Candidatus Hecatellales archaeon ex4484_218
TTAAAAATGCTTGGACTACCCATATAATTTTTTTAGAAAAATTAAGTGAACATGTAAAGCAACCAGATTCTTCCCTCAACTGTTGGGTAATGTTGAAGATTTAAACCGTATAATTCTTCAAGTTGACTCATGTAGTTTTCTGCTATTTTAGCTTCAGGTTTCCATGTTGGCTTATCAATTAAACCATTTTCCACAAGCATCATAAAGGTATTTTCAACTTTTGTTTTATTTACAAAACCTGTAAAATCTATTTGGTTACAAACATCCTTAGCAAAAGCAATAGCCATTTTTTGTTCAACCGTTAAAATGTAGGGTGGTTTTGGTGAAGGTTCAGTTAAGATAATTTTTCCAGAGACCCCATAAATTCCAGGCTGGGAAATGTTAAATTCAACAAAATTATGGGTTGTATTAACATAATAATTGTTTAATTCAACCCAACCTGAAAATTCCATGTTGGATATGTATATGAAAGGTTTTATGCTTTCCTCATCAATTGGATAAAAATCAACATATTTACAAACCGGAAATTCCGGTCCTATGGGTAAATCTCCATAATAAATTCTTAGTGTCATATTTGATGGTGCTGGGTCTTCAACATCAACTTCAACCCCAGCAAAAATTTCACTAAACCCTAATGGAACATCAGCTGAAGGAACAACATCATACATTATTGTTAAGGTTAGGTTTACTGGTTGAATTACCCATTCAGTTAAAATTATTAGTTCAGCTTTAACTCCTAAAGGTTGAACTGTTGGGTCTTCCCAACTAAAATATGCTCCCTCCTCATGGGATAACTCTAATTTTTCCTTTACAACGCCACGGTTTTCAGGTTTTATACTATCTTTTGCTTGTTGAATATCATGGGGTGAAAGTTTTCTTGGATGTTCACCCATCATATCTTTTGCATTAAACCACATAACATCTGTAGTTTTATATTTCATATTTGTTGGATGTTTTAACCTTAAAAGATGTCCAAGCTCATGTTTTAAAACTGTTCTTGGGTCAATTGTATCCCTCCCTGTTGTCCCCCATTTATTAGGTTTATTTGGGTCTTTTTCCCACTGTCTATGGGTTATACAAAAAACCTCAGTAATGTTGGGGTCTATTACTAAGGTTGCCTTACCATATCTTTTCGTAGTTTCATCACGGTCTTTCCATATAACACGTGCCAGTGGAACCCGATAAACATGTTTCCCTGTTTTTTCATCAACCCAACATTTACCAAGTTCAGGGTCAAACTCAATTGTAACTTGACATTTTGGGTCGTTTTGGTCAACCTTCACAAATTTCCAGCCAGTATTTGCATCATTCCATTCTTTAACAGCTTCCTCAATCCAACCAGCCCATTCACCATTTTTATCATAAATTTGAAACGTAAATTTATCCAAACAATAATAGATTGTTGTTTTTTCTTTACCATCAACCTTTTTCCATTCAACACCTCTATCCACATCAGCCAAACCTAAAGGTGTAAAAACAAGCAAAACAACCAAAAATAAAATAAAACAAACCCTAAAACCATATTTTAAATTCAAAAAATAACCTCCACATATAACCTAAAACTTACACCAAAAAAATTTAAATTTTTCCCATAAACCAAACTTACTCTTTTACATGCATAAAAATCATCGACCAAGTAGAAATTTTTAGTATTACATGGTAGTATACTGTACTACCACATCCTATTGGTTTGCAGTTTTTAAGGTGTTTTTAATGTATTCCCCAGCCACTTATGAGGCATTTTTAGGTTGTTATGGGAAATTTAGCCTTTCTTAGCATATCTAATACCTCAGCATATGCTACATCTTCAGTAACATCTTTATATCCTCCTGGAAGAACAAGAAAGCAATAATTCTTCTTCTCCGTATCAATTTTTACCTCCATAATATTAACTTTTATAACAATCATGAACACCCTTCTTTTCTCCAATCTTAAGCGTACCATATTTCTGTAAGGTATAAGTATACATCTTTCGGAAAATTTTCTTCCAAGTATTTTAGCTAACCTATCAAGGTTAATGCTTAACCCTATAATGGAATATATATACTTCCTAAACTCCCCAGCATTTCTAGGTAAATTTTTGAATAATTCACTCAACCTTTTTTGTGATATTGGGAATACATCTTCTAAGCCTTTTAATTTGCATACATTCTTTAAAACCAAAATACCAGCATCAGCTACTAGAAGCAAATCTAAGTACTGTACTCTATAGGTTCCGAAACTTTTAGTAGCTGAAAGAGGGATAACACCCAAAACCTTAACCATCATTTCCATTATTCCTTTCAACCATCCCTTCCAACTAAAAATATATAAAGATAAAGTTTCTGTGAAATTATCAGGTTAGGGGAACAATTTTTGGATGCTTTAATTTTCACACTTAAGCATAATCTTGGTTTTAGTTGTTCTTGCTGAAAATACTGTTGGACTTTTAAAAATAAAATCTTTTCAAGAAGGAAATTTGAACCCTTCCTTGAGCAGTTCTAAGTATTCTTTCATAAAAGTAGCTTTCATGATTATAAGAATTCCTAACTTTATTCAATTGTACCTCATCCCACCAAAAAATTACGAATCAGGTGGTCTAGCAGACCACAATGTGTACCCACCAGACCACTTCTCCAAACTCATTAATTTTGACTGGTGAAGTCTTTGAATCAAAAAATGGAGAAACATAGCTAAGCTTTAGAATTCCTAGCAAATTTTTGGGAGTAACCTAAATTAAAACCTTCTTTCTGGACGACTCCTTTTTCGGGTTGTTTTGAAAAACCAAACCTTCCCCGATTTTATCTAAAAGTTTGCATGAAATCCAGTATCAAACCTATCTTTTTCCATTTGAAGGTTGGCGCGTTTTTAGCTAGACCAGTTTTCAATACATCATAGGTTTTACAGAGGGACAAAACAACAAAATAACCAAGAGAAGATGGTAAGAAGTCGTGGATGTCTTACATTGGTGCGGCCGCCGGGATTTGAACCCGGGTTAGAGGCGTGGCAGGCCCCTGTCTTAACCAGGCTGGACCACGGCCGCCTTTTGTTAGCTAAAAATTTTTTGGTTTCAGTTGTTATTATGTTTTTTCTTGTTTATGGAAAAAAATTTTTTGTTGTTTATTTTTCTAGGTTTTCATGTAGTTTTTTAAGGATTAGGTTTTTAAGAGTTTGGCTTTTGCTTCCAAATTTTTCTTCTAGGAATTGGTGGAGAACATGGATATTTTTAACTAGGTTTTCTTTTCCTATTCCTGTTTCTTTTTTTAGGTGGAAAAGTATAACTTTTCCTGTATTATTTCCGTAGCAGGCTAATCCTTCATCAATTGATTTAAACAAGTATTCATTTAAAATTTCATTGATTAAGGTTTCGTAGGTTTTTGTTTCCTTTTTGACAAGTATACTTATTTGAGTTTGGGTCATTATTCTGAACCTTTATCATGTTTAAGTACTAAGCTTTAATTAACCTTTGTATGTAACAAGCACAGCATACAAAAACTTATATAGGGGGTGTTTAAGCTTCTTCCAAAAGAATTTTTATTTCCTCTAATTTCTCAGTTACCTTTTTCCCTTTTTCTGTTATTGCATAATAGGTTTGAATGGGTGTTGTTTCAGTATTTACATGTCTAGATATAAGTCCCTCATCCAATAATGAGTTTAATGTTAAGGATAAGGTCCCCCGGCTTGTTATCAATCTAGCTAGATCTCTATGTCTAACTGTTTTCATGTGGTAAAGGAAGTTTAGAATTAGTAGACTTGGAGAGTTGAGAAGCTTTTTTATACTCATTTAGACCGGAATTCCACTCCTTCAATAGGGTGTTCCGACCTATTTATACGTTTTATTTTAGACTTCAACATCTTTATAAGCTATAAACACGTTTTAATGAGTAAGGGACAATTATTTGAGCGATGAACAAATCTATAAATATCTCCAAAAATTAGGATTGACAAAAAATCAAGCTAAAATTTTTATCAATCTTTTAATGTTTTCAGAAGCAACTGTAAGTGAACTGCAAAAACAAGTTAAAATCCAAAGACCTCAGGTTTACAATCTTTTAAACCAACTACAAAAAATGGGTATTATTTCAGTTAAGCTTACAAACCCAAAAAGATTTTATGTTCAACCACCAGATGAAGCAATCAACAATGTGATAGCAAAAGCAAAAGATAAAATTAGGGTGCTTGAAAAAGGCAAAACAGAGGCAGTAGTTTGGTTAAGAAAACTCCAAGAAAAAGGTACACTTGAAAAGGAAGAGGATGAAAAAGGTTTAATAGTTTTATCAACCCAACGAGAAGTTTTAGCTAAAGTACCCAAACTACTGTTAAACGCTAAAATTAGCATAGATGCATTAATTACCCCTAGAGAATTAAAGGCAATTCCGGAAACAGAATTTAAACATATTATCAAACAAAAATCAAAAAAAGTAAAGATAAGGATAATTAGCGAGGTTAATGAAGAAAACATGAAAGAAGCAGAATGGTTAAGCAGATATGTTAAAATAGGTTGTTTACAAAGAACTCCTTTAAGATTGATGGTCATAGATAAAAATGAAGTTTTAATAGATACTTCAAAGGATTCATTTGAAAAAGAAGCATTATTAACCAAAAGCAGAGAATGGGTTAATGCATTTCAAGGAGTCTTTGACCTCATATGGTCTATTTCAACCCCGTTTAAAAAACCTTAAAAATCTTTTTTCCGGTAGGCTGATTATTTCCTCATAGGCTGAAAGAATTCTTGAAACCACTATCCAAGCCTCCAACCCTACCGGGTCTATACATATTTTTTCGTTTGCAAGTTTTAAGGTTTGATTGGTAAAATGTCCATGAGGAAAGCCTCCAACAATTATTGCCGGATTTTTATGTTTTACAAGTTTTTTAGCTACCTGAATAGATGATTTAGGTTCACCTAACCTTGTTAAAGCAACAACATAATCAGGTTTAATTGTTTTAAGTAAATCTTCAATTGAGCCTTTCCTCAAAACAAGCAAGGTTTCACCCTCAACAGGAACTTTTTTTGTTTGGAAAAGTTGCTCCATTAAACCAACAAACCGATTATAATTTTTTGGTAAACGTGTTCTTGAGTTAACATAGATTAAATAGTTATTGATGGTATGAACATAAACTTTTAACAACCCTTCAAGATTTAAAGGTGAACCTAAAGCCTCCAACAAAGTAAAATGGATAATATCCGGTCTCCCTCTTTTCTCCTTCATTTTAAGTTTAGCCATAGCCTCAAAATGGTAAGATTTATCCAGCAAAACAAATTTTACATTCTTTCCAAGTTTTTTAGCATAACCTTGAATTTGTGAATGACCGAAAATTTCTTTAGGAACAGTTTCCAAGCTTGATTCAGCAATTATTAGGTTTAACATTAACCTTCAAAAATATTCTGGAAAAGATGGGATAAGAAATTTTGGTGTCAAAAAAAGAGGAAAAAAAGATTATCAAACAAATAGCCCAAGAAAGAATAGAGATACTTATGAATAAAGCATTTGAAACAATCCATAAAGAACCAGACCTAGCTCAAAGATATGTTGAAATAGCCAGAAAAATAGGGATGAGATATAGAGTTAGAATCCCCAAAAAATGGAAAATATTTATTTGTAGAAAATGTAAAAGGCTGATGGTTCCCGGATTAAATTGTAGGGTTAGAATTCAAAGAAAAAGAGAACCACATGTTACAATTACATGTTTAATGTGTAACCATACCAAACGTTTTCTAATAAAAAGAAAACAATAAAAAAGTTTTTTAGTTAGCTTAAAGGTCGCCCCTCAACCCAAAGTTTCATAAAATAGTTTTCAGCTTCATCAACAATATCTTTACTTGAAAAAATTTTTATGGTAACCTCATGATTGTAGCTAAGCGCACTTTCAGTCCAGTTATGGCTTCCAACAAACAGATATTTTCCATCAACCAAAACCATCTTTACATGAGTTGTAACATCTTTTTTAGGGTCAAGTTTAACAGGAACATTGTTTTCTGAAAGAAAATCTATGGTTTGAGGGTAGCTTTTTAAGGTTGGGTCATCAACTAAAACTTTAACTTCAACCCCCCTATTTTTTGCTTCAACAATTTTTTGGAGAAGAAGATTTACAGGGTCATCAGGTTCGTTAGGGTCAAATTTAACAACATACATTACAACATGAACACTTTTATTTGCGTTTGAGATGATTCTTGAAACTTCCCAGTAGTATTCTTTATCATCCAAAAAAGCAACCTTTAACAGTTCAGCCTTTTTAAGACTCCAATAAGTTTGGTTAAGGTCGGCATAAAGAGTTTTAAGTTGCTCATAAGCTTGTTGAAGTTGATTGTATTTTTCTGTTAATTCAAATTGAGTTTGACTTCCCCAGCTAACCCCTGCAAAAAACCCAGCAACTAAACCAACAATCAACAATAAAACTGAAACTTTTCCAGCCATTTTAACCACATTTAAACTTAGCAAAACAAAAAACTAAAAATTTATTCTTAACTTAAAATTAAACTTTTTTAAACCTTAAAATCACTTAAATAAAATTGCTTAATATAAACCTGTTTAAGCTAGGTTGACAAGGTTGCTGGTTAAAGAGAAACTTTTAAACTGGTTTCAAAAAATATTTTTGTTTTTTGCTGAGAATAAACTAGCCTTAAAAATTTATGAGTATATGCTTTGGAGCCAAGTTAGGAAAGGTAAAATGCCTCAACATGTGGCAGTTATATTGGATGGAAATAGAAG
>NJEB01000028.1 GCA_002254975.1 Candidatus Hecatellales archaeon ex4484_218
GTTTACGCTCCTGACCGTTTAAAATATCCAATGGTTAGAGTTGGAGAACGTGGTGAAGGAAAATTTGAAAGAGTTTCATGGGATGAAGCTTTAAATCTTGTGGCAAATGAGCTTAAAAGAGTTAAAGACACCTATGGTCCTGAAGCCATACTATATATTGGTTATGCTGGGAATAGTTCTTCTCTTTTCCATAATAAACTTGCTGTTTATCGGTTGCTTAACATGTTTGGTGGATGTACACCTGTTTGGGGTGATGCTTCCTGTGAAGGTGCAGTTTTTGCTTGTAGAGCAACCTATGGAACTTTAACAACAGGTCATACGAGAGACGACTTACCTAATTCACGTTTAATTATTATGTGGGGTTTTAATCCTGCTGAAACAATTTTTAGTACAGATACAAGATACAATCTTGTTAAAGCTAAGGAAGCTGGTGCAAAAATTGTTTGTGTAGACCCAAGATTTACAGATTCAGCTGCAATTTTTGCTGATGAATGGATCCCAATAAAACCAACAACAGATACAGCCATGTTAGCTGCTATGGCTTATGTAATCATTCATGAAAACATTTACGATAAAAAATTTGTTGAAAAATTTACGGTTGGATTTGAAAAGTTTAAGGATTATATTTTGGGTGTTGAAGATGGAATACCTAAAACCCCCCAATGGGCTGAAAAGATTACTGGTGTACCGGCACAAAAAATTGAAAAACTTGCAAAAGAATATGCAACCCTAAAACCTGCAGCCTTAATACCAGGCTATGCTCCTGGTCGTACAGCTTATGGTGAACAATTCCATAGAATGACTGCTGTTTTAGCAGCTATAACTGGAAATATAGGTGTTTATGGTGGAAATCCAGCTGGAATGGAAAGAGCACCTATAGGTATAATGTTTGGTCAACGATTACCCATAGGTGTAAACCCTGTTATTGCAAAATATCCATATATCAAGGAACATTTGTTTAGACCTATACCTAGAGGTGGAACTGTTCATATTTCAAAGGTTTGGGATGCTGTTTTAAAAGGGAAAACTGGAGGTTATCCTGCAGATATTAAACTTATCTATATTACAAATGCTAATCCTTTAAATCAATTTCCAAACACCATGAAAGGTGTTAAAGCATTAAAAAAGGTTGAATTTGTTGTTGTTCATGAACAATTTATGACTCCAACAGCAAAATTTGCAGATGTACTTTTACCAGTAAAAACCCATTTTGAAAGAAATGATATTGTTAGACCATGGCTTTCAGGACCCTACTATTTCTATCTAAATAAGGTTATAGAACCTATGTATGAATGTAAATCAGATTTTGAAATTTGTTGTGAGCTTGCAAAAAAACTTGGAATACCAAATTATGATGAAGGTAAAAATGAGGAGGAGTGGTTAAAGGAAATTTTTCAACTTTCTCCAGATTTACCAGTTTATGTAAAAGATTATGATGAATTTAAACGGAAAGGTGTTTGGAAGATTAAGCTTGATAAACCTTTAATAGCCTTTAAGGAACAAATAGAAGACCCTGAACATCATCCATTTCCAACACCTTCAGGAAAAATTGAAATATATTCTGAAAGACTTGCGAAACTTAACAACCCTAAAATTCCACCTATACCAAAATATATCGAAGCTTGGGAAGGACCAAACGACCCTAAAAAAGAAAAATATCCTCTTCAACTTATAACTCCCCATTCAAAAAGAAGAGCCCACTCAGTTTTTGATAATATAGATTGGCTTAAAAAGATTGAACCTCAACAATTATGGATAAACACTATTGATGCTGAGGCTAGAGGAATAAAAAATGGTGAACTTGTTAAGGTTTTTAATGATAGGGGAACCGTTGTTGTTCAAGCAAAAGTTACAGAACGTATTATGCCTGGTGTTGTAAGTCTTTGTGAAGGAGCATGGTTTACTCCAAAGAATGGGGTAGATTATGGTGGTTGTCCAAATGTTTTGTGTAATGATGAATTTTCACCTGCTGGAGCTTTTTGTTCAAACTCATGTTTGGTTGAGGTTAAAAAGCTTTAGGAGGTGAAAACATGCCTCAAATGGCTTTTTATTTTGACCAAACAAGATGTATAGGATGTTATGCATGTTTAATTGCATGTAAAGATTGGAATAATACAGAGTTAGATTGGAGAGAAATTATTTGTATTGAGAAAGGAAAATTTCCAAATCTTTTTGTTGCTTATCTTTCTATTTCTTGTTTTCATTGTGAAAATCCAGGCTGTATTACTGTATGTCCAGCAAATGCAATTTTAAAACGTGAGAAGGATGGTATAGTTGTTGTTGACGAAGAAAAATGTTTGGGTAAGGATGTTTGTGGTATGCCATGTAAAGATGCTTGCCCCTACAATATACCTAAAGCTGATGTAGAATCAAAAATGAAAATGCAAAAATGTAATTTTTGTTTGGAAAGGTTGGAGGAAGGAAAGCCTCCAGTTTGCGTTGCAGCATGTCCTACAAGAGCTTTAGATTACGGGTTCATTGAAGACTTAACAAAAAAATATGGAAATATTAGGGAAGCTGAAGGTTTTAGTTATAACCCAACCATAAAACCATCCATTATCTTTAAACCAAAAAAGCCGAAATAGTTGTTAAGAAAACATTTTTCTAATTTTTCCGTAAAAGGTTAGATTTACCAAAGTTTTAGCTGCTCTTTCTGGTGAAGGGAAAACCGGAATTCCCGTTTGCTCCATTTTTCTTTTTACTTGAATCCACATATTTTTTGGTGTAACTACACATGAAACCATACATTTTTTAAACTTATTTTTAGCTTTAGCAAAATCTTCAACTGGAAGTTTTATTCCAGGATGGTAAAGACAGAAAAATAATAAAGCATCTACATTTTCATCTGCCAAAACTAGCCTTACAGCTTCTTTATAGGCTTCAATGTTTAAGGATGCAAAAGCAACATCAACAGGGTTTGTTCTAATTGTGAAGGGTGGAAGAAGTTTTTTTAATTTTTCATTGGTTTCATCTGTAAATTTAGCTAAAGTTAAACCTCCATCTGTACATACATCGATCATAGTTATTGCAGGTCCAGCTTCCTTAGAAACAACAGCAAATCTACCATTATTTGGAGGTTCTTGTAAAGCTAATGCTTTAACAGTATCCAAAAGTTCAATACAACTATCCACCATGATAATTCCAGCCTGTTTAAATGCAGCCTTATAGATCTCATGTTTTCCAGCTAAAGAACCTGTATGAGAATAAACAGCTTTACCACTTCCTTCTCTTCCAACCTTATATGCTACAATAGGTTTTTTTCTAACAACCTTTTTTGCAGCTTCAACCATTCTTCTAGCATCATCAACACCTTCAATGTATATTGCAATAACTTTTGTTTCAGGATCTTCTCCAAAATATTCTATTAGGTCTGCAAATTCAACATTACACCTGTTTCCAACACCAACAATTTTACTAAAACCTATTCCTTCCTCCATTCCATGGTAAGAAATTATATGACACATACCACCACTTTGACTGATAAGAGCTACATTTCCTTTTTTTAGTTTGGAAAAAATTGGTGTAAAGGATGCATTAAGATTTGCATGAAGATTAACCATTCCAAAAGTGTTAGGTCCAATAATTTTTATCCCGTATTTGTTTGCGATATTTACAGTTTCTTCTTGAAGTTTTAATCCTTCCTCTCTTCCAATTTCCTTAAATCCACCAGAAATTATAACTGCACCTTTAACCCGTTTTTGAGCACATTCTTCTAAGGTTGATGGAACAGCCTTTGCTGGAATAACTATAACCGCTAAATCTACATTTTCAGGTAAATCTTTAATAGATGGGTAAACCTTAAACCCTAAAATTTTTTGAGCATAAGGATTAATAGGATAAATTTTTCCTTTAAATTTTGCATCTTTTAAACTTTTAACACAATAATACCCCATTTTATTTGGGTCTTTAGATGCACCAACAACCATAACTGATTTTGGATAAAAAATAGGCTTAAATTTTTCAAGAACAGTCAAAATTTTTTCCTCCAAAAATTTAGGTTGTTAGGTTTTATGGTTAAAGCATAGATTTTTTAGCAACAAGTAAAGCTGTTTCACATTCAGCTACAACTTCATCTTTTTGGTTTTTCACAAGAACCTTCATCCGAATGGTTCCACCCTCATATTTTGTGCTTGGTTTTTTCTCTACAACTTCAACTTCAACACGAATAGTATCTCCTATTCTTACTGGTGCTGTAAGTTTTGCTGTCATACCTAAAAAAGCCATAGCTGTTCCTGCAACTAGCATTCCTAAAGGACCTGACATCAAAGATAAAGTTAACATTCCATGAGCAACCCTAGTTTTAAATATACTTTTTTTTGCAAATTCCTCATTCATATGTAAAGGATTGTAATCACCTGATAAACCTGCAAAAGTCACGATGTGGGCTTCAGTTACAGTTATTGGTGGAAAAGTCATTTTTTCGCCAACATTAAACTCATCAAAACTTTTTCCATACACAAACATAGGCTACACCTATAAACTTAGATTTTTAAAACAACCTTATATTTGCTTTGATAAAAAATCAAAAAGTTAGTAAGGATTTTTTAGGCTGATAATAATTTTTCTTGGCTATTTTGATTTTTCACTAAAAACCTTTATACTTTCTAAGAATTCATTAACCTCCTTTACTTCAACCTCGTTCTCAAATTCATCCTTAGATTTTATTCCGGCTAAATATTTCGCAATTTCTTTTCTTGCTTGGATAGGATAATTTCCAAGAATAGCTACTGTTTCCATCATAGGTGAACCTCCACCATGAACACCTGCAACCTGCCAAACTCCTGCCCAACCAGAACAAAGCATATCGCTAAGCATTCGAATACATCGATGCTGGTCTTCAACAGGAATATCAGCTTTTCTTTTTAAGTATTTTTCAAGGAAAGGTTTGGTTTCCGAATTAAGAAAATCTTCTTCATAAGGTAAAGTTGCAGGTATTCCTCCAGCAATATCCGCAAGAATATCGTATTCATGGTAAATATTGCGACCCGCATGTCTTCTTCCAACATTAACATAGATTGGGTTAGGCGCACAAAAACCTGAAGGTGTTTTTATGGAGAAAACAGCACTAGCAACTCCAGCTGAATAAACAAGTTCAGCAACTCCAATCAAATCTGAAATTTTTTCCCTAATATGGGAAACTCTTTCAGTTCCATTATATTCCGCAAATAGGGCTGCAGACCCCATAATAATATCTGAAACTGCAGGTTTACATCCGGTGTAGCTATGTCTATGGTTAAAAGCAAACTGTAAAGCTAAGGGACCACCAAATTCTCTTTCTCCACACATAAATACTCTTTCCCATGGAACAAAAACATCATCAAAAACTACAAAACCATCTGATACACCTATATGGGCTATGGGTGCATCCCATTGTTTTCTTGGTCTAACTGAAGCTTGATGATTGATGATTTTTACTCCATCCCAATCTCCTGGAACAGCAAAAGCAACAGCATAATCCTCCTCACCTTCAACCAAAACTCTTGTTGGAATTACTATTATTTCATCTGCTTGAGGTGCAGTAGTATTATGGATTTTTGCTCCTCTAACAATAATTCCATCCTTTCTTTTTTCAACCACACGTAGATAAACATCAGGGTCTGCTTGTTCGTGGGGTCTTTTACTTCTATCTCCTTTCGGGTCTGTTTGGGCAGCACTACCAACCAAATCATTTTCTTGGAAATACTTTAACCATTCAACAAAGTTTTTATGGTAATGGGTTCCATGTTTTTGGTCGATTTCATAGGTTATTCTATACAATGCATTGACGGCATCCATACCCATACATCTTTGAATACATCCAGCAACCCTATGACATCCAACCCTAATCATCATTTGTTTCTTTAAAAGGTCCTCCGGAGTTAGCACAATATGGTTAAATCTGTTGATTTTTTTACCTGTTAAATGGGATGTTGCTGTAAAAAGTTTTTCATATCTTGGGTCGTTTGCAAGATCAAAAGTTACTCCCAACACATTAATACTTGATTGGAAGCGAGGGTCATCTCTTCGAACTTTTTCACCACCCATCCAAACATTAGGCTTCATCTTTTTTAATCCTTCAATAAACTCTTCTCTTGTTCTCATGTTTCAACACCTTATTTAGATGTCTCCAATATTTGATGTAAAGATGGTAAACCTTAATAGTCTTTCTAAAATTTTTTGAGTTTACTAAAAAATCCAAAAAAAATTTAAGTAAGCTTAAGGAGTTTAAAGTATTGTTTAACGGTGGTGTAATTTAATGTCAACATTCCATCAGTATTTTAATCCAAAAATGGAAACAATACCTAGAGATGAACTACGAATGCTTCAAGAAAAAAGAATTCAATTTCAAATAATGCATGCATACGCAAATTCAACCCTAATAAGAAAAAGATTTGGTGAGGCAAAAATTTATCCATCCGACATAAAAACAATAGAAGATTTTCAAAGAAAAGTTCCACCCATGGAAAAGGATACTGTAAGAGATGAAAGAGAAAAAACTGGAGACCCTTATGGTGGAGTTTTAGGTGTACCTCCAACAACAAGTTTGGTTGTGGGTAGAAGCACAGGTACAACTGGAATTCCAACCTTTATTCCTTTCACTTCGGAAGATATTAGTCGAATTGCCGAACAATGGGCTAGAGCTTTATACATGGTTGGGCTTAGAAGAGGTGACCGATACGCTCTTAAAGCTTTGTTT
>NJEB01000029.1 GCA_002254975.1 Candidatus Hecatellales archaeon ex4484_218
AATCTCATTAACTATATCCTCAATTTCCTGTGCTGTTAAAGGTTTATCTTGAATAGGTTTAAGCTCAAATTTTTCAGGAACACCTTTTTTTGCTAAGGGTGGAACACCCTCCTTTAAATGGATACTAAGCGTATCAGAAGTGAAAAATTTTTCAAAAACAAGTTTTTCAAGTTTTCCTTCAGCAGGTAAATATTTTACTTTTGTTCCATCTGCTTCAGCAGTTAATGCTTGAACATAATCTGAAGTGTAAAGAATACAATCTTCTTTTTTTGCTAAATCTAAGATTAAAGCATCTATACGTCCACTTCTAGCAAGTCTAATATCATCTAAACTAGGTCTTTCACCCACAATTTTTATGGGTATACCTTTCTCCTCACAAAGAACTCTAAGTTTTTTAAGCTCTTTTAAACCTAAAAAACCTGTTTCTCTTCCCTTTGATGCTTGAGATTGAAGTTCCTCAACCACAATCAATGGAATAACTATTTCAACATCACCTTTAATTTCCCCAGTCTCAACTAAACTAGACATCTTCCCATTGATAATTATTGAACTGTCAGGCAGAATTTTTTCAACCATAAATTTTCTTCCCCAAACGGTTCAACATATTCTTGAATGTTTTTTCTTTCATGTAGAATGGAGATTTTCAGAAATAAGGGTTTTGGGTTAAACTTTCTGAGAAATTAAATCACTATAGGAACCTTTTTCCAGATCTTTTTCCTTAATTTTAAATTTTTTCATCAACCAAACCAGAATTTTCCGGCTTTTTTCCAAATCTTTTTTACGGTTTTTAGTTGGTTTTTCAAATTCTAAGTAGCTACCTAAACCTTTAACCTTATCCAAATGAATTTTTACACCCTTAAACATGTAAACTTCTCTTACTTTTTCAACAACAACCCAAACACCAAAAATTTTACCCAAAATTTTTTTCAAAATTTTAGGGTTTTCCACATCCATAATTAGCAGGTTGCTTTTTTTAGGTTTAGAAATATTTTTTCTTTCATAGTAGATAAGTTGAGGATTTAACCCTTTAACTTCTCTAAGCTTTAACCTTCCTTTACCAACCTTAAAATAGGTATCTTTTTGATGGTAAACCCCAATTTTTTTAGCTTTAAGAATTTTAACAATTTTTCTAGCTTCATCTAAACTTTTGATTTTTGCCTTAATTTCAATGTTTAGTTTTTCCAAAATCAAAACCCAAAACTAAAAATTTTTAAGGTTATTTTCCAGATTCAAGAAGTTCTTGAAGTTTTTTAAGTTGTTCAGGTTTACCAACCATAAGTAGAACATTACCCTTATGAAGGATTGTGTCCGGAGTTGGTTTCACATTAACTTTACCCTCTTGACTTAAAGCTAAAATTTTAGCTCCGGTTTTTTCCTCAATTTTAGCTTCACTCAAAGTTTTACCCTCAAGCCTAGAATCACTCGGAATACAAATTTGAAGAA
This sequence comes from Candidatus Hecatellales archaeon ex4484_218, assembly GCA_002254975.1. Classification (GTDB taxonomy): domain Archaea; phylum Thermoproteota; class Bathyarchaeia; order Hecatellales; family Hecatellaceae; genus EX4484-218. The sequence goes on from NJEB01000029.1 coordinate 1,444, forward strand.
TATCCATATCTTTTGTAAGGGTTATTCTGTCAAGCAAATCTAGGATAAAAGGTCGGATTAAGGCTTTAGCAATCATTCTTCCCCCTTCTAATTCAGGTGAAATCACAGAATCAGCTCCAACCTTATACATTTTATCGATTGTTTCAGCATGGTTTGCTCTGGCAACAACATAAATATCTGGTTTTAAAGATTTTGCTGTTATCACTAAAAACAGGTTGTCAACATCTCTTTCAAAAGTTGCAGCTATTCCTTTAGCCTTTAATATACCAGCTTCTTTAAGGGTTTCTTCTTTTAAAGCATCCCCCTGAATTACTGGAATCTTTTTTTCTGCAAGTTCTCTGATAACTTCCTCATTTTTTTCAATAACTACAAAAGGTTCCCCACTTCTTTTAAGTTCTTCAACAACAACTTCACCAATATCCCCATAACCACAAACAATGTAATGATTTTCTAAAGGTTTTCTGATTTCAGGTTTACCCACGATTTCTTTCACACTTCTTTTTAAGATTTCTTCTGTAGCTGTTTCCAAAGCTAAAGCTAAAGCTCCTATACCAACTAATATAATGACTGAGGTAAAAATTTTGCTAGCAGGTGTTGTTGGATAAATTTCACCATAACCAACTGTTGATATTGTAACAACAGTAAAATAAAAAGCATCCAGCAATGTTAGGTTTAAAAGAATACTATAACCTATAACCCCCACAAAAAGAATTATAGGAAGAATTAACATGGAAATTAAAAGTCTTCTACGTATCAACGTTTATCAACAAAAAATATAAAGATTAAAGTTGACTTAAAAGTTGACTTAGAGTCTCCTTGATTTTCCCTACTTTTTCCTCAACATTTTTTAGTTTATTCTCAGTTTCCCTCAATTTTTCCTTTGTACTTTTTAGTTTTGCTTCTGTTTCCTTTAATGTTTCCTCAGCTTTTCTAAGTTTTTCCTCCAATTCTGGTTTAGCTTCCTCCTTAACCATTGGAAGCTCTAATTTTACACCTTCCCTAACAAATTTTTCATAGGTTTTCAGAACAAGTTCACCAGCCTTAGTTTTTCCTTGGAGATGATGACGGATTGTTGCTTCTGTTCTTCCAAGCTCCTCAGCAATTTGTGATACTGGCATTTTTGCTTTTTCTCTAGCTAAAGCTGAAGCTGCAACAGCTAAAGAATCTATCCATGTTAAACGTTCAGATGGATTTCTAAGCTCCTCTAAAACCTCAGGTCTAAAAAGTGTTCCAACAAGTAAAGCATATTCAAGTTTATGGATTTCCTCTCTACCTAAAGGGGTTAAAGAAATTTCTTCACCCATATTTTTCCCACCTCCCTACCTTTCCTCCCTTTGTTTAACGGTTAAAACTTTTTGGGGATGAACAATTATTCCTTTATCAGTTATATCAAATGGGTGACGATGCATAGAATGGCTTGTACCTCTCATTTTCCAAACAATAAGACTTCTATGAAGAGAACCATTTATTTCATCAAGGTCTAACCGGATAATTCCATCTGCAGCATGTTCAACACCAGGCCCACCAAAACCTCTTTCAGTTACACTAACTTGAGAAACAAGGATAGAGGTGCTTCCAAGCCCTGAAAGAACCTTTTTAAGCTGCATTACAACATTTCTAGCTATCATAGGTTTAGTTATGTAAAGTGTTGTTACAGAATCGATTACAACACGTTCAGCTCCAACCTCTTTTATAGCCATCCTAACAACATCAACCAAATTTTGAACATCATCTGGAGTTTTAACAACAAATCTTTCTCTTTTAGCAGCCTCACCAATTCCACCTGTAAAAGCATCAACCACAGCAAATTTTCCTTCAGCCTCAAAAGGTTTAACTTCCCAACCAAATTGAGCCATATTAACCCTAACCTGAACAGGATGTTCCTCTAAAGCAACAAAAATACCATTTTCACCTTTTAAAAGACCATCATACAAAAATTGTTGACCAAAAATAGATTTTCCAGTACCTGGACCACCAGCCAACAAAACAATATTTCTACGAGGAATACCTCCATTCAAAATCTTATCCATACCAGGGATCCCGGTACTTACTCTTTCCAATTTTTATATCACCTTAAGATTTACGTTTAATCTAAACGTAAACATCAAATTTAAACATACCAAAAAATAACAAATCTTATTTTAACATAGTTTAAGCTACAAATTTAAAATTGGAGGTGGCCTGTCGTACACTATAGGGGTGATGAACTCTGGTTTCCCCATGGAAACCATAATTCATCACCCCTCCACCTCCTTTTCTCATTTTTCAACTATATTAGTTGTGAGAAAGAATATATAAGTTTTTCTCACATTTAAATAACTTAAAAAATGAGAAAAATTTTTATTAAATAAAACTTAAACATTAGGATGATATGAAAGGTATTGTTACTGTAAACCATAAACATAAAAAGGTTAATATTAGTTTTAAAAAGGGAATTTTAACTTTTCCTATGGTGGAAAAAGCACTTTTAAATGTAAAGAGATATTTAGATAAAAATTATCAAATATTGGTTGAAGGATATTTTGCTGGTAAAAGATATTCAAGAGAGATTAAAGCTTTTTTGTTTGCATTAGAAATTTTAGGTCAAAAAGAAAAAATTATCTTTGTTGATAAGGCATGTTACAGAAAATCTGAAAGAAAAAAAATAAGAGCAAAAGTTGAAAAACTTTATGAGAAAGGAAAAAAGGTAAGAGAACTTTCAAAACGGTTTAAAATTCCTGAAAAAACAATTTATAGATGGATAAAAAAATCAAAATCTTAATTATACAACGTACCTTATTTTTGAAAGGGTAAATTTAAATGTCTTGAGACCCTTTTGAAGAAATGAAAAAGATCTATCGTGAAGTTGATAAACTTTTTTCAGATTTTTTCGGCAAACCTAAAGCATCAATTCCTCAAGGATTTAGAGAACCTTTAATTGATATTTTGTGAAACTAACGATAAAATTTTAGTTGTTGCTGATATTCCTGGAGCTGAAAAAGAAGATATTAAACTAAATGCAACTGAGGATTCATTAGAAATTAAAGCAGAAATTAAGGAAAGAAAAGAAGAAAAATTAGAATATGCCTATAGGGAACGTAAATATGCTGGTTTTTACAGGTTGGTCAATCTTCCAGTAAAAGTTGATGTTTCAAAAGCTAAAGCATCATATAAAAATGGTGTTCTTGAGGTTAAATTTTCAAAAATAGAATCTTTAAAGAAAGTTAATGTACCTATCGAATAAAACTTTGAAAGATTAAGTTTTAAGTTTATAATTTCGACCTTTTCTTTCCACCAATCCTTTTTCTACTAAAGCCTCCAAAATTTTTCTTGTTTCTGTTGGATTTAATCCAACCTTTTTTGAAACTAGTAAAACAGCAGCACCCTTAACCTCATCTTTTAAAACACTAATAATTTTTTGTTCTAATTCTTCACTTACATTTTCATTATCCAATTTTTATCCAAAAATTTTTGGGTTTAACCATTTTATTAAACATTCTTGTAGAAAAAACCTTCAAAAAATGGTTGTTTAAACTTTTAATGAAAAAATAGAAAGCATGTTTTTGTGTTTAGGATACTTTTTTAACCAAAGAATTTGAAAAGTTTATGAAAAAAGATATGTTAAGCTAAAAATCCAACCCTTTTTAACAACTCGTTAAACTCATCCTCAGTAAATGCAAATCTTCTACCCTCATTAGAATATTTTTCTCTAATTATCTGAATTAGGTTTAAGAGTCTTGGGTCATTTTCATCTACTGGCTTACCCAATTTTTCTTCAATCTTCATTTGAATTCCATGTTTTCCAGACCTTCTTCCAATAATTATTCTTCTTTTTTGCCCTACAAGTTCAGGTGGAAAAACCTCGTAGGTTATAGGTAAAATCTTTATTCCATGAAGATGAATTCCAGATTCATGTTGGAAAGCAGCATCACCAACAATTGCCTTATTTAAAGGTAAATAATAGTTTAAGGCTGTTGCAATATAGTTTGCTGTGTATCTTAATAGACTTAAATTCCATTTTTTGATGTTATGATGCATGTAACAGTTCATGATTATTTTTTCTGTTTCAGCATTTCCAGCCCTATCGCCAATCCCTAAAAATGTTGTGCTAACATAAAATTTATCATAAAGTCCAGATGCAGCTCTAATAGCAGCCATAGTATTTTCAACAGCATTTCCAAGGTCATCATGAGCATGAATTTCAAGATAAGGGATGGAGGTTTCTTCCTTAAGTTTTCTAACCTTAGCTGGGATTCCTGAAGGTAAAGGTGCTTCAGGGTCTGAAACCCCTATTCCAACTGTATCACATATTCTATAAACAGATGCACCTGCTTCAGCAACAGCATTTACAATGTTTTTTTCAAAATCCCAATCTGCTCTTGTACTATCTTCCCCATGGAAAAAAACTGTTAAACCATGGTTTACAGCATATTCAACACTACTAACAATGTTTTCAACTATTTTTTCCAGTTTTTCATCATGCCATTTTTCAAGATGAATGTAGGATACCGGATGGGAAATACCAACCTGTTTAAAATCTAGTTTTAAGGCTAAATCTACATCATTCTTGTTGGCTCTACACCATCCAGCAAGCATATCACCTAAACCTTCATCATGCATCATTTTTATTGCTTCTTGGTCTGATTTTGTGTAGGTTATAACCTCTATTCTTTCAACACCAATATCTCTAAGCAAACATGCAATTTTACACATATCAGTTGGAGTTGGAGTTGTAAGCTCAGCCATTTGAAGACCTTCACGAAGAGTTGTATCATCCACAATAACATCAACATTTAAAGGTTTGCAGTAGTAAACTTCTTTTTTAAGTTTCTCCCATTCTTCAAGATTAAATGTTTTATTACTTAAATTTCTAACAAAACTTAGAAATTTTCTTCTTTTTTCTTCAAAGTTTTGATAATTACTTATTTTTGCCATGCCGAACTTCCCTAACTTTATTCAGTTTATTTCCATGAGCAATAGTCCTATAAAAGTTTTAGGTTAATCTGTTTGGCTAATGTTTACATTTATCCAAAAACTTTAGATTTTTAAATTCAAACGTTCAGTTAGACGTTTAATTTTTAACATTATAAAATTTTAAAATTTTTCTTTTCAAACTGTTTTGAAATATTTGTTTAAAAATAGGGATTCCCCAAATATTACTTAGTGAAGAATAACCTAAAAATGGTGGTTTTTTGGTTA
>NJEB01000030.1 GCA_002254975.1 Candidatus Hecatellales archaeon ex4484_218
CGGAAGCAATAACGTGTAGAGAGATATCCGCTTGGCTTCAAAACTCTATGTAATTCTCTTAGTACAAAATCTTTATCTTCTATTTCAGGAAGCACACCATACAATAAGATTATGTCTATACTTTCATCAGGTAAACCTGTGTTTCCATCGGATAGAATTGTATGTATATTATGAAGCCCTTCTTTTTCAGCCCTTTCTTCAACCTTTTTTAAAGCTAATGGTTGCTTGTCCAAAGCGTAAACTTTTCCTTGTTCACCCACTAATTTAGCAACAGAAATAGTGTAAGAACCAATACCACAACCAAAATCTAAAATTGCTTGCCCTTGCTTTATATCAATTTTGTTTATTTCTTCCTCTGGTTTAAATGGTATACCAATTCTATCTCGCAATCCCAAAAAGAAATATTCCAATCTTAACTTAACATTAAAATTTTTCATATTCAACAGAAAAATAATAACTCTAATGTTTATAAATGGTATTAAGCTACTTCATTTGTTTTCCCAATCAAGTAAAAAACCTTTTAACAACCACTCTAAAAGTTGCCTTAGTCCACTTTGTGTATGGTTGCCTTTCAACCCAATTTAAAAGCCTTGTAACATGCCTAAGTTGGCGGATGTAAATTTCAACTCAAGCAGAAGAGAGCCTCTCAGCAAACAATTCTTCCTGAAACTTTAAAATAAGCTTTTTACTAGCATCTGAAACATTAAGGTCGCTAAGAAGAAGCCTATTGGTCTTCCTCAGCTTACCTGAGGTATTAAAAGGGCCATTCATAAGCTTATTTTTAAAATGTATAGGAGACAGCTGTTGGAGGCCGCCGCCGGGATTTGAACCCGGCCTCCAGGCTCCACAGGCCTGTACGCTTCCAGGCTACGTTACGGCGGCCAATTTTCACCTTTAAACTTTAATATTTTTTTTGGTTTTTTCTGTTACAAGGATAGTATTATGAGGTCTACCAAGTAAATTTTTCTCTTTGCTAAAGTTTGATGGATTATGAATAAGTTTCATTATTTATTATTTTTAGTTAGGTTTAAAATTCTTGCCAGCCTTTGACTCAAATTTAAACAATCGTAAAATCTTTAAATTTCTTGGAGCATGAATATGGTGGCAAAAATTATTTTAAAAGAATTTTTTAGATTTTCCAGTATTGGTTTAGTTTTTTCTTGATGTTTTTTATGGTTTCTTCAGCTTTATTTTTTGTGTAGTTTGGTGCTTCAGGTTTTCTATCATCAATTTTTATTTCTGTTTGGGTTAAGGCTGCTACGGTTGCTGGTAAAGATTTTGAAAGAGTATCATGGGAGTATCCTCCTTCTAAACATGCTATAAGTTTTCCATTACAATATTTGTTTGAAAGTTTAACCATTTGTTTTGTCATTTCATTGTAAATAAACGCTGAAAGTTGAATACTGGAAATATCATCGGAATGATGAGCATCAAATCCAGCTGAAATCAGGATAAGTTCAGGTTTAAATTCTTCACTTACAGGTAAAACTATCTCATTGAATGCTTTAAGATAAATAGAATCATCAGATTGGTAGGGTAAAGGAATGTTTATTTTGTAGCCTTTTCCCTCACCTATACCTATCTCATCTTCAAAACCAGTTCCAGGATAAATTCTTTTTTCATGAAAACTTATATACAAAACATTGGGTGAATTGTTAAAAATTTCTTGGGTTCCATTTCCATGATGAACATCAAAATCAAAAATTAAAATTTTTTTAGCCAATTGTTTTTGGAGAGCGTAAGCTGCAAGAATAGCTATGTTGTTAAAAAGACAAAAACCTATTGTTGAAGCCCCTAATGCTCTACCAAAAACTCCTGCATGATGACCTGGAGGTCTTATCAATCCAAAAGCATTTTTAAAATTTCCTTTAAAAATTTCATCACAAATTTTTAGCATACCACCAACAGCATAACAGGCAACCTCAAAACTTTCCTTGGAAAGGTAGGTATCTCCATCATAATAACCTCCACCTGAAACTGAAAAATGTTTAATTTCTTCAATATAACTTTCATCATGAACAAGTTTTAATTCTTCCATTGTAGCTATTCTAGGTTCAACGACCACACATTTTTCCGGTGAAATCAACCCAAATTTTTTTAAGGAGTTTAAAGCTACTTCAAGTCTTAAAGGATTTTCACAATGCATTCTTGTTTTATGTTCAAGAAATTTTTTACTGTAAATTATGGCTGTTGAAGTCAAAAATCTTACCCCAAAAAAATCTTTTTTACTCCCAATTAAAAATTGTTGGGCTGATTGTTTAATTTTTTTCGGTTTAAACCCTTAAAATAGACTCTAACCAATAATATTTTTGGTGAAGAATGGTTTCCAAAATTAGGAAAAGAGATGGTAGACTGGATACCTTTAACCCTGAAAAGATTACTCAAGCTATTTTTAAGGCTATGAAGTCTGTTGGAAAAGAAGATTTTGAGACAGCTAAAAAACTTTCAATGAAAGTTGTTGAGGTTGTTGAAGAAAAGTTTGGTGAGAAAGAAATTCCTAATGTTGAGGATGTTCAAGATATTGTTGAAACTGTTTTAATGAAAAGTGGATTGGTTGATGTTGCAAAATCTTACATTCTTTATAGGCAAAAAAGAACAGAGGTTAGAGAAGCTAAAAAACTGATCGGGGTTAGTGATGATTTAAAGCTTAGTGTAAATGCAATTAAAGTTTTAAGAAGCCGATATTTGCTTAGGGATGGATATGGAAATATCATTGAAACTCCAAGACAAATGTTTAGAAGAGTTGCTAAAACTATAGCATCTGCAGATAAAATTTATGATAAAACAGTTAACCTTGAAAAAATTGAAGAAGATTTTTATAGAATGATGGTTAACCTAGAATTTTTACCTAATTCCCCAACCCTAATGAATGCTGGAACAGACCTAGGTCAACTTTCAGCATGTTTTGTTTTACCTGTTGAAGATTCAATTGAAGGTATTTTTGAAGCTGTTAAAAATATGGCTTTGATCCATAAGTCTGGTGGTGGAACTGGTTTTTCATTTTCAAGACTTAGACCTAAAGGTGATGTTGTTAGAACAACAAAAGGTATTGCTTCAGGCCCAGTATCTTTTATGCAGATTTTTGATGTTGCAACCAACGTAATTAAACAAGGTGGAAGAAGACGTGGAGCAAATATGGGAATTTTAGATGTACATCATCCAGACATCCTAGAGTTTATAACAGCAAAAGCTAAAGAAGGAAGTTTTACCAACTTTAACATTTCTGTTGCTGTTGATGATGCTTTTATGGAAGCTGTAGAAAAAGAAGAAGAATACGACCTAATAAATCCAAGAACAGGTGAAAAGGTTAAAAGTTTACCTGCAAAACTTGTTTTTGACCTGATCGTAGATATGGCTTGGAGAACTGGAGACCCGGGATTAATCTTTATAGATGAAATTAATAGGCATAACCCTACACCTGAACTAGGTAAAATTGAAAGTACTAATCCTTGTGGTGAACAACCACTTCTTCCCTACGAATCATGTAATTTAGGCTCCATTAACCTAACTAAGGTTATGGAAAAAGGTGAGATTAACTGGGAGAAGCTTAAAGAACTTGTAAGGAAAGCTGTTCATTTTTTAGATAATGTTATTGATGTTAACAGGTTTCCTTTATCTGAAATCGAGAAAATGACTAAAGGAAATAGAAAGATTGGTTTGGGTATTATGGGTTGGGCTGAAACTTTAATCATGTTAGGGGTACCCTACAATTCTAAGGAAGCTTTACAAATAGCTGAAAAAGTTATGAAGTTTATAGTTGAGGAAGCTAGAAAAAAATCTGTTGAATTAGGTTTAGAAAGAGGTTCATTTCCAAATTTTGAAAAAAGTATATGGCATAAAAAAGGGTTTAAAGCTTTAAGAAACGCAACAGTAACAACCATTGCACCTACAGGAACAATCAGTATTATTGCTGATGTTACAAGTGGAATTGAACCTTTATTTGCAGTATCCTATGTACGAAATGTTTTGGGTGGAGCAAAACTTTTAGAAATAAACCATCTATTTGAGGAAACAGCCAAAAAAAGAGGGTTCTACAGCAAAGACCTAATGATGAAAATTGCAAAAAAAGGTTCAATAAAGGATTTGGATGGGATACCTGAAGACGTGAAAAAAATTTTTGTTACAGCTTTTGATGTTGAACCTGAATGGCATGTTCGTATGCAGGCTGCATTCCAAAAATATACAGATAATGCTGTAGCCAAAACTGTAAATCTACCTGCAGAAGCAACACCTGAAGATGTTAGAAAAGTTTTCATGTTAGCTTATAAGCTAAAATGTAAAGGAATAACCGTTTATAGGTATGGAAGTAAGAAAGAACAGGTTTTAACTATAACCCCACCAGAAATGGCTTTACTTGAAGAAGAACCAGTAACAGTTGATTCTGAATATGCTGGGGGATGTCCTGTTCCAGTATGTTTACATTAAAAAGAAAAGGGAAAAAAGTTTTAGGTTTTTTCAGCTAAATCTTTAAACTTTTCCCTTAAAACTCTTTTCAAAATTTTTCCACTAGGATTTTTTGGTAATTCATCAACAAAAACAACATATTTTGGAACCTTATATCCTGCAAGTTTTTCCTTACAATACTGAATGATTTCTTCACTTGTAACCTGAACATCCTTTTTAGGAACAATAACTGCTGTTACAGCTTCCATCCAGTATGGATGAGGGACTCCAACAACAGCAGCTTCAGCAACCTTTGGGTGTTTAAAAATAACCTCCTCAACCTCTTGAGATGAAACATTTTCCCCACCACTCTTAATAATATCTTTTTTTCGGTCTACAAAGTAAAGATAACCTTCCTCATCCATGTATCCATAATCTCCGGTGTGAAGCCATCCACCTCTAAAAGCCTTTTTTGTTCTTTCTTCATCCTTAAAATATCCAAGCATAACTGAAGGGCTTCGTGCAACAATTTCTCCCATTTGACCTGGTGGAACATCCTTATCCTCATCATCCACAATTCTAATTTCAACTGTAAGATGAGGTTTACCTATGGATGTTGGTTTTCTTTCAAAATCTTCAGGTTGCAGGGTTGTACCTAAAGGTGAAAGCTCAGTTTGACCATAATAGTTTCTCCAAACAGCTTGAGGCATAAGCTTCTTATACCTTTCATAGATTGCTGAAGGCATTAATGAGCCAAAAGTTAAACATTTTTTCACAGAACTTAAATCATATTTCTCAACATCTGGATGTTGAATAAGTTTAACAAAAAGAGTTGCTGGATAAACAAGTTGAGTAACTTTTTCCTTTTCAATAAGTTGAAGGATTTCCTCAACCTCAGGCAGATACTGGATTACTGTTTTTGCACCAACATTAACAGCAGCTAACAAAATATGTAACCCTGCAACATGATAAAGTGGTATACTTAAAAGAAAAACATCATCAGGCCTAAAATCACAATCAGTTTGACTGCTAAGAATGGTTGAATAATAGTTTAAATGAGTGTTTAAAACACCTTTAGGTGCGGCTTCAGTTCCACTTGTATAAAGTAAAGATGCAGGTTCATTTTCATGGATTTCAACCTCAGGTTCAACTGATGAACCTTCCTCAACCAGCTCATCAAAATCTAACCATCCTTCAGGTTTTGTTCCCTCCCCAAGCTTAATGCATCCAAAATACTGAACACTTTCCATTTTTTCAGGAACATTTTTCACAGTTTCTATTAAACTATCCTCAACAAAGAACATTTTCGGCTCTGAATGGTTGATGATATAGCCTATCTCTGAGCCCCTTAACATAAAGTTTAACGGTGTTATAATTGCACCAATTTTTGTTAAACCAAACCAACAATAGGTGTATTGGTGACAGTTATGAGAAATTATTGCAACCCTATCACCCTTACCAACTCCAAGTCTACTTACAGCATTTGCAAATCTATTTGCCTTCTCATTCAAATCCTTAAACGTTAAAGTCACATTCTTAAACCTAACAGCAACCCTATCCGGGTGACGTCTAGCTGTTCTTCGAAGAATATCCCCAACAGCAGCCCTTCTAAGCATATTCAACTGAATAGGGGTTAATTCCTCCAAACAAACCACCTTAATTAAAATTTTAGGTTAAATATCTGTAAATAACCCATATAAATAATTTTTACCTAAAAATTTTTCCATAAGGTTTATGGGGAACCCGTAACAATTGATGTTTATGAAGTATAAAAATTTTGGAGGGATGAAAATTTGGCTTGGGATGAATGGTGGAGAAGACGTAGAAGTCGTTTCCCGTTTTTTGGTAGTTTTTTTGAGGAAATGGATGAAATAATGAGAGAAATGGAAAGAATGTTGGAGGAAATGTTTAAAGGTTACAGGGAAACTTTTCCCAGTGAACTTATAAGGGAAAGAAAACTTCCAGATGGAAGAATTGTAAGAGAATTTGGTCCTGTTGTTTACGGGTACTCTATAACTGTGGGTCCTGATGGTAAGCCTGTAATTAGAGAATTTGGAAATGTTAAACCTTCACTTAAAGGTTTTAGACCAAGCTTAGACATTAAAATGGAAAGAGAACCTTTAGTTGATATAATGTCTGATAACGGAAACATTAAGGTTATTGCTGAACTACCGGGAGTTGAAAAAGAAGATTCTTTAAAGGATAAACAGTATAAATTCCTTCCTTATCTTTTACAACCCTAATTCTAACTTTTGGTGGAGGATTTTTTATACCTCTACTCCAAATTAGCTCATTAAGTTGACGGCTAATCTTAAAATCTTCAGTTTTTAAATGTCTTCTAAGAAATTTTTTTAAAAGTCTAACAGCTTTCTCCGTTCTTTCAAATCTAGAAGCAATCCAAGCTTTTCTAAGTGGAACAGTATAAAATCTTTCCTCAACAATTTCTTCAACTTCTTCCTCTTCTTCTTCAACTTTCTTCTCTTCTTCTTTTTCTATCTCAGCTTTTTCAGCCAATGTTAATTTTCACCTAAACTTTAAT
>NJEB01000031.1 GCA_002254975.1 Candidatus Hecatellales archaeon ex4484_218
TGGTGAGCTTACTAACATGAATCCCGTAAGTTTCTTCTATTGCTCTCTTAACTTTGAAGAGGCTTAACCCATCAAAATACCATGTTAAAGCCTGAGCAACCACTTCATGCTTAAACTTCATTTTAGGGAGGCAACCGTTATCTAGAAACTGGTGGTTACAAGCCTTACATAGATATTTGGGCTTGCCTTTAACGGAGCCATTCTTCACAACGTTTTCAGAACCGCAATATTTACATTTCAAACATGAAACACCAAGCAAAACATAGAGCAAACATCCCTTATAAGCTTGTGAGGTTGGTGAAAGTAATCTTGCAAAACCATATCTAAAAATATATAAGGAAATAATGATTATGATATATTGGTGAAAGTGAAGCATTGAAGCGAATACTCCTAAATCTTCCAGACGGTATCTGGGAAATTATCGAGAGGGAGTTTAAGGGTAAAATGGGAACTAAAGATTCGGAGGTTATCAGGAATATTGTGATAGCCTACCTTTCGGAGAAGGGTTATTTTGAGAGGGGTGGAGGTAAACGGTAGTGGCTAAGAGTAGGCGTCAGCTTATCAGGGAACTTGCGGAAGAACTAGACATTGTGGATGAGATGTTTGATGTATTGTTGGAAATTCTTGAAGAAAAAGGGTTACTTAATAGGGATGATTTTGACCGCAGGCTTAGGGAGAGACTTAACAGGTTAGCTAACCTTAGAAGCCTTAGGGAGGTTGCTGGAGAATATGAAGGGAAGGGGGACTAAAACTAGCAGTTTCGGGGTTAGTGGTAGAGAGTCTCACGATTCAACCCCCTTCTATTCAAGGAAGCTTTACGGGGAATGGGAGCCACCCAAGCCGAAGCCTGAATACCTAATCGAGAATCCTCTGCCTGAAGAATTCCTTGACAAGGTGGTTTTGGGGGATGCTCGCGAAGTCTTAAAGAAGCTTCCTGATAATTGTGTTCACCTAGTGGTTACCTCTCCACCCTACAATGTAGGTAAGGAGTATGACCAAGACCTAACGTTAGGAGAATACCTAAACTTCATTAGAGATGTTATGGGTGAGGTTTACCGTGTCCTAGTCTGGGGCGGAAGGGTCTGCTTTAACGTAACTAACCTTGGTAGGAAGCCATACCTACCCCTACACGCTTATCTAGTGAAAGTCTTTGAGGAGGTGGGCTTTCTAATGAGGGGTGAAATAATCTGGTATAAAGGTGATGCGGTAGCAGGCTCCTCAACCGCTTGGGGAACATGGCAATCAGCAGTAAACCCAACGCTTAGGGATGTTCACGAATATATATTAGTGCTTTCTAAAGGCTCCTTCGACAGGAAAAAGGGTGGCAAGGAGGATACCATTTCAAGGGATGAATTTGTAGAGTTTACGAAGAGCGTTTGGAGGTTTGCCCCTAAATCTGCTAAGGCTGTAGGTCATCCCGCACCATTCCCAATAGAACTCCCATACCGATGCATCCAACTATTCACATTTAAGGGTGATGTAGTCCTAGACCCGTTTGTAGGCTCGGGAACGACATGCCTAGCAGCCATCCAAACAGGCAGACACTTCATAGGCATAGACATAGAACCAGAATACGTAAACCTAGCCAAGAAAAGAGTTGAAGAACTACTGAATCAGAGGAAAATCTCAGAGTTTCTGGAGAAAGCCTAAACGTATGGCGATACCAACTTCTTCTTGACGTCTCTTGCGTATCTTAAAGTTTGGATGAATTCATTCCACAGTTCTTCGTGTTCCCTAGCTTGTGCTTCCAACTTTTCAAGTCGGGAAATTATGTAATCAACTTCAGCTTTGCGTTGCTGAAGTTCTCGCTTGTAGTCATGCTCTAACTCAGTAAGCCTAGCTCTTAGGTAGGCTACTTCATTTTCAAGCTCTCTAATCCTTTGTTCTTGGGAAGCTAATCCAAGTCCCACTCCAACTAAGAAAGCCCCCATGGCTAATGGTATCCAAGCCATATTATCACCTTATTAAAGATATGTGAATGACTTCTTATAAACATTTATTTGCATCCCAAAATCATTACAATCAACTTTATATGGCGGAATAAAGTTATCTTTGTTTGGGGGATGGACATGCAAATTACAGTTCGCTTGAACGATAACGAACTGCGGGAATTAGACAAAATTGCTAAAAAGGAAGGTATAGAAAATAGATCTGAGATTGTAAGAAAGTGCATCAAACTGTATTTGCATGTGAAAGTTTTAGAAGAGCAGGGTAAGGTCCTAATGTTAGTCCCAAAGGAGCAAGCACAAAACTCCGCCACCCAAATTCTAATCTGAAGGAGAAAGCCTATTTGACAATCCCTGAACCCTATAAATCCATAGTTGAGAAAAACTACCAAACCCTTATTTCTAAAGGCTTATCCGATAATTCCCTGACTGAGTATTTTAATGTTTGTTTTGACGATACTATTCGCCACTTTAAGGCTTATGATTGTTGGGTTTGCGTTCATTGTTTAAGTGAAGGTAAGCTTAGTTGGGGTTGGGGAGATAAGCCTAACAACTGCCCTGAATGTGGGCAGGTAGTGTATAAAGTTGCAACATTTCAACTGCGAGCATCAATTACTGGTGATGCTTTTGAGTGGGCGTTCTACAAACTACTCAATGCATACTACAACTTGCCTCTAGTTAGAGTTTCTGCTTATACCCATGACTTTGAAGTCGGAAATAATGTTGCAATTAACTGTAAGGGTTCAGCAGGCGAAGTCCCCAACCCTGACGGCTCAAGAGTTATATTGGGCAGACCTGGCATGATTAGAAGCGACACCTATAAGAAGGCTTTTGGGGATGCTAAAAACTTCAGAAAGCAAAGACCTAATTGGCGATTCTACATAGTAACCAACGCTATGCCAGACAACCTAATAGGCTATAAAAACAGAGACATAGACGGAATATACGATGTTACAAAGCTAAACCAGTTGGAGAGGCTGATAGACGAAATAAGGCAAAACCTCAAAGGAACACTAATCTAAACCATCACAAACAACTTATAACAGAACCCCAACCAGAAACCTTAATTTTAGATTTTACCAAAATATTTTCTCAAAAATTGGAGGGAATGTTAAAGGTTGACCTATAAAATTGCCGTAATTCCTGGTGATGGTGTTGGACCTGAGGTTGTTAGAGAAGGTTTAAAGGTTTTAGATGCTGTAAGTAAAATTTACAACCTAAAATTTGATTTTAAAACTTATCCTTTTAGTGGTGAACATTATCTTAAAACAGGTGAAATTCTTCCTGAAGATGCACTTAAAGAAATGGAAAACATGAACGCCATCTATTTTGGAGCAATAGGCCATCCTGAAGTCCCACCAGGAATTTTGGAGAAAGGTTTACTTTTAAAGTTAAGGTTTTATTTTGACCAATACATAAACTTAAGACCTGTAAAACTTTTTCCAGGTGTTGAAACACCTTTAAAGGATAAGGGTCCAAAAGAAATTAATTTTTATGTGGTTAGAGAAAACATTGAAGATTTTTATGTTGGGGTTGGTTGTAAATTTAAATCAGCTAAACATAAATCAAACCTTTTTGTTGAACGTAAGCTTTACAAACTAAATTTTAAAGTTGAAACTTTAACAGAAAAACCCATAGAAACAGCTTATCAGATAGGTGTTTATACAAAAGAAAACATTCAAAGAGTTTTTAGGTATGCTTTTGAGTTTTGTAGAAAAAAAGGATTAAATAAATTAACTTGTGTAGATAAAGCTAATGTTTTAACAGAAATTTATGGGCTTTGGAGGGAGGTTTTTATGGAGGTTTCAAAGGATTATCCTGGAATAGAGACCGAATTCGGTTTTGTTGATGCTGTGGCTATGTGGTTTGTTAAAAACCCTGAAAATTTTCAAGTTGTTGTTGCACCTAACATGTTTGGAGATATTTTAACAGATTTAGGGGCAATTATTCAAGGTGGGATGGGTTTAGCTCCTGGTGGAAATATTAATCCTGAAGGTGTTTCCATGTTTGAGCCTATTCATGGTTCAGCTCCAAAATATGCTGGAAAAAATGTTGCTAATCCTATTGCAGCAATTTTGGCTGGTCAACTTATGCTTGAACATTTAGGTGAAGTTGAGGCTGCTAAAGCTATTGAAAAAGCTGTTACTGAAGTTTTGGTTGAAGGAAAAATTAGAACAAAAGACCTTGGTGGAAACTCAACAACTAGTGAGGTTGGAGATGCAATAGCCAAAAAAATACGGTAAAAATTTTAAGTTTTCATGTTAAGATATTCAATTAATCCTCCACTTTTAATGATTTTTAGTAGAAATTCTGGGAATGGGTTAAATTTTAGGGTTAAATTTTTTGTTAAATTTTTAACCAAACCTTTTTCCACATTTATTTGAAGCTTATCGTTTTCATCAGTTTTTTCATGAATACCTTTACATTGAATTACAAGTAACCCAATGTTTATTGCATTACGGAAAAAAATTCTTGCAAAAGATTCTGCTAAAACACATTTACAGCCAGCATATTTTAGGCTTTGAGGTGCATGCTCCCTACTTGAACCGCAACCAAAATTTCTACCAGCAACAACTAAACCATAATCCTTAATTTTTAACGGAAAATCTTTATCCAAACCAACCATAGCATACTGGGCTATCTCTTCAGGTTTTGTGTAAACCATGTATTTACTGGGGTAAATAAGGTCTGTGTTAATGTTATCTCCATATTTTAAAACCTTTCCCTCAATCAAACATTTCTTCCCCACATTAAACCAGATACAACCTAAAAATTTTAGTTAAGTTTAAATAAAATTTTCCAGTATTAAAAAAATTTACATAAGATTTTTCTTTAAATTTAGCTATGCAACCTCTTGAAGGTTTAAGGGTTATAGATTTAACTCATGCTGGAGCAGGCCCCTATGGAACCATGCTTTTAGCTGATATGGGTGCAGATGTCATAAAAATTGAACCTAAAGAAGGAGACCTTTTTAGAAAAATTTATGATGGAGCTTTTCTTGTTTACAACAGAAATAAAAGGTCTTTAACCTTAAACTTAAAAACAGAAGAAGGAAAAGAAATTCTTAGAAAACTTATCGGAAAAGCTGATGTTTTTGTTGAAAGTTTTAGACCTGGAACCCTTGAAAAAATGGGTTTTAGTTTCGAAAATCTAGTTAAAATTAACCCTAAAATAATCTACTGTTCACTTTCAGGTTTTGGTTCAACTGGACCTTATGCTGGTAGACGTGCTTTTGACCCTATTATTCAAGCTATGTGTGGTTCTATGGCTTCAACAGGAGAACCTGATAGACCACCTGTTAGAAATTCAGGTTCTTTCATCGATTTTGGAACTGGAACCCTTATGGCTTATGGAATTTTAGCTGCCTTAATTTTACGTGAAAAAACAGGTAAACCTCAAAAAGTAGATGTTTCCCTTTTTGATACAGCGGTATCATGGATGGGTTACTGGTTAACCTACTATGTTCTTTCAGGAAATCTGCCTGAAAAATTTGGAACTGGTTGGAGAGCTTATGTTCCCTACAAGTTATTCAAAACAAAAGATAGACCTATCTATATTGGTGTATATGATGAGGAAGCATGGAAAAATTTTTGTGATGTTTTAGGGCTTAAAAATGTTAAAAATAACCCAAAATTTTCCACAAATGAAAGTAGGGTGAAACATAGGGATGAGTTGGAAAAAATTATTGAAAACCGGTTGATGCAGATGAGCTGTGAAGAAGTTGAAAATAAACTGGTTAAGGTTGGAGTTCCATGTGGTCCTCTTCTAACAGTTGCAGATTTGCTTAAAAACCCTCAACTTTTAGCTAGAAACATGATTATTAAGCTAAAACATCCGGAAAAAGGATTTAAGGTTGAGGCTACAGGTATACCTTTAAAAATTTTTGGTGTTGAAGAAAAAATTAGGTATCAACCACCAAGTAAAGGTGAACATACAAAGGAAATTCTTAAAGAGTTAGGTTATAAAGAAGAAGAAATTTTTGAGTTAAAAAAGAAAAATATAGTTTAGGTTATAAATTTTTGAGTTTGTTTTTTCCATTAAAATTAAACATAAAGCCATAAAGTTAACATTTAATAAGATGAAAACTACTAGATGTTGAATATTTGCCTTAAATTAATGGTTGTTTTATTTAAAAGGGAAGGATACGGATGGATGAAAAAATAAGAAAGTTGGTGGAAATTTTAAAAAGATATGGTGCAAAAAAAATTGAAATATTTGGCTCTTATGCAAGGGGGGAAGCAAAAAAGGTTAGTGACCTAGATGTTATAGTTGAATTTAAAGAAAGGAAAAGTCTTCTTGACCTTGTTGGAATTGAACAAGAATTGGAGGATAAGTTAGGAGTAAAAATTGATTTGCTTACAAAAAAATCAATAAGTCCCTATCTTATTGAAAAAATAGAAAAAGAAGCTAAGGTAATTTTAAGTTGAGAAAGAAGGATGACATAGTATATTTAAGACATATCTTAGATGCGATAAGACTAATCGAAGAATATTTACAAACCAAAAATTATAATGACTTTATTAAAAACCGCATGTTGCAGGATGCTGTTATAAGAGAAATTGAAATTTTAGGAGAAGCCGCCAAAAATCTATCTAATGAATTAA
>NJEB01000032.1 GCA_002254975.1 Candidatus Hecatellales archaeon ex4484_218
ACAAAAACTAAAGACTTTACAATCTGTCTTAAACTTGAACCAACATATTTTGCAGCCTGCCCAACAGTCCTAACAGGCATACCAACATCTATAATTTTCCCACCAAGCCTCCCAACCAAAACCTCAAACCCACACATCACCAACCACAACACCACAAAAAACCTAAAAAAATTTTAAGTTTAAATATCTTTTTTAATAGAAGTTAGCCTCTTTTTAGAAGTTTTGGTTTTGTGGGAATATGTGCTTGGTGGAGCAAGCATCTTTAGTTTAATTGTGGTTTATTCCTCCGATGACGCCCTAAGAGCATACATCCTTGAAAAGGAATATTAAAAAATTTTTTGGGAAACGCTGAAAGGATTAAAGCTAAAACGATAGGAGAGGTGAAGAATGAGTCTTAAGCGGACGAACTAACCTGTATCCTTCTAGAACACGTGAAAAATAAAAACTACGGAAATTGCTTCAAGATGTTGGAAGTATTCTGGTTAGGTTGCGGAGCAGCAGGCTTTGTTAGTGGATACGAATACCAGAATACATGCTTCGTTCCCGACTACATAGAATCTGTTAGAGAGAAAAGGCTTCCAATCGCAGGCATTAGAGAAATCAACAAACTAGAAAATGCTATCCGATTCACGGTCTGCGAATTCTTCGTATGTAGATCCTTAAACTTTGATATCTTTAAGAGGAAATTTGGCTTAGAATTCCATGAACTGGTTGGTAAGTTTGGCTTTGGAAGATTTCTAAAAATGCTTAAGCTTCTTGGAAAGATTAAAGAAAAGCCTAAAGGACTAGAACTTACTAGAAAAGGCTTATTCACAGCCCAACAAATATGTTGGTCCTTCGTTCTAAATGTACCCTGCAGAATAAGTGAAGAATTCATGAGGAAAGCATGGCCCTCAAAAATTATTATCCCTTAAACTTGAAGTTTTATATGGTGTTTGGTCAGTTTATGGAGTAGGTCTTGAATTTTGCTCAATTTTAAGTAAAAATTGAGGCACATAAAATATACACTTAAAAGATGGGTGGGGAATTTTTAAAATCTTGGATGGTTAGGATAAAAATATGGCATTGTATATACTACGGATGGTGGTGTTCCTTTCTTTTTTCTTTTCTTTCGAATCTTTTTTTCTTTTTTCTCGATTTTTATTATTTTAGCTTGTTTTTCTTCTTCAATAAGAACCCTATACTGGTTTGAGTATCCTTTTTTATGTAAAAAATGTTTAACCTGAGCTTTTACATCCCTACTTTTTAACTTTTTATCCTCCACGATTAATTTTCCACCACTATTGACCTTTACATTAAACTTTAGGTTAAGAAATTCTGTAAGTGTTTCAACCTCATCTTTTAATTTTCTAGCATCCACTATCAAATTTAACCCTACTTCTCTTTTTGGCAATGTTTAATTAAAACTTTTGTGGAGAAATTATTTTACTGCTAAAGTTAAGGTGAAGTTGCCTTTTTACTCTAAATTTATCTTCTTATTAAACAAGGTTTATGGTGACGCCGGGGACGGGATTTGAACCCGTGCGGCTCCAATGAGCCACAGGCTTAGCAGGCCTGCGCCCTACCAGATTTCCCAAACCCTTACTTAATGGTTTTCTAGGCGACCCCGGCATCCAAAAATTGTTTTTTAATTGTTGAATAAAAGGTTTACGTGGAAAACAAAATAATTAGTAAGATGTTTTATGTGATTTTTATATTTAAAGTGAAGATTTTAAGGTAGTACACTGCCCTACACTATACTACCAAAAATTCAATTTTTGTTTTGTTGAAATTGGTTATCTTAAAATTGGTGGGGCCGGCCGGATTTGAACCGGCGATCTGGCGGGCCCAAGCCGCCAAGCGTAGACCAGGCTAGCCCACGGCCCCACCTATTGTAGACCCTATATTTATATTTAAGGCGGGAGAGGTATAAAGATGCGGAGTGAAGCTTGACATTTCCATAATAATATTAAGAAGCTTCCTTCTAAATTTTTTCCTATTTAAGGAGTTTAGAGGGTGTAAGGAATGGATTAAGAATTGTTTTATTTCTTTAAGAAGTGAAAGGATTGCTAGAGATTATGCTGAAGCTTTTACTCAGTTTATAGTGTTTGCTAAAAAAACTTCTAAGGAACTTGACTTTAAGGTATAGCTAAAGTAATAGCACCTTTACCTAAAGGCTTCTTCTTAGCTTTACGGTAGTTTTTAATGGTGCCACTGCAAAAGGCAAAGAACCAAAGACAAAAAAGCTTTAAATTGTGTGGAGTAGAATTTTAGTTTATGCCTGTTGTTCATGTATATGTTTGGAGTGGTTTTTCAGATGAAGCTAAAAAGAAGACGATAGCAGATATAACTAAGGTTTTTGTTGAGATGGGTATACCTGCAGAAGCGGTTGAAGTTATAATTCATGAGGTCCCGAAAGAAAATTGGGGTGTTGGAGGGGAACAAGCCAGCAAAAAACTTAAACATGTTAAACCACCATAAACCTAGATGTTTAGCCTCACAGCTTTAATGGTGGAAGATTTAGCTACAAAAACTCCCTTAACGAGTAGTGAGTATAACATTCGACCCTAACATAAAGAACCACTAAAACAAAAAAATAGAGTGGAGGTTTTAGGGTTATATGCGGCGCACGCTACCTACATGTGTTTCGGTAGAAGCGATATTGTAACCTATTTTTAATTCTGAAAAATTTATAGTATAAACTTTTCAACTAAATTTTTAATGGATGTTTTTATGGTTTAGGAAGTTTTAGTTGAGATTTTTCATATTTTACTTTAAATTGGGTGCTTCCACAGTTTGGACAAGGATTATCTCTGGTAGCTTTATCAATTAACCATCCACAATTTACACATATACAGGTAGGTTTAACCTCTATTTCTAGTTGGTTTTTCAAGCTAAATATTAAAATATAGGAATTTTCACTAAAATTTTATGTTCTTTTTAGTGGAATTGAAGCTATACTGTTAAACAAACCAGGTTAAGATAGGACTGATGTTTTCAGCGATATCAATAGAGGTTTCTTAATCTTTTCATGGTTATTAGAAAGAAGGAAAGATTAAGCTTAATTGGTTTGGAATATAATTAGCTTAAGGTGCTAAAAATGAGTGAAGAATTGGAATTTATTGAGGAAGTTAAGAAGAAGCATGTAGTTAAATGGATTGCTTTAAAAGGTAGGGAAGTTGTTGCTGTATGCGATACACATGAAGAAATTTTTAAAAAGTTGGTTGAGAATAGACTGGAGGAAGTCTATGTTTTCTATTCTCCAACTGAAAAAGAGAAGGAATATGGTTTTTGTTTTAGGTGTTAGGATGAGAATCAAAGAAAGAAAGCTTATTTTATCCATAAAATTCCTGACCCAACACCAATAAAAATTCTGCTTGGAATGAATTTTCTGGAGAAAATAAAGCTAATTATTAATGGAAAAGGAGAAGAATTCTTTTTGGAAGACCCAGCTTAATACTTAATTTTAAGCTAAATTTTAAAATAGGGGAAATTTTCATTAAAATTTTGTGTTATTTTTGGTGGGATGCTTTGGAGGATTTGGATAATCTAGAAGTTGGTGGAAAAGGAAATTTAAAATTGTTGCTTAGGTTGATTGATTTATTAAGAGAGTTGGAGGATTTAGAAGGTTCTGTTGATTTTATGTCTTTTGAAGCTAGAAAAATTTTGGAAGAAGCTAAACGAAAAGCTTCAATAAGATATATAGTTTAGGTTAAAATTTTTGGTTTATTCAAACATTGTAAAAGTTTTGGCTTCTTTAAGTTTTTCATTAAAATTTTGGATGTTAATAGACCTTAAAGGTGGCATGGTTGGTAGTTGAGGTGGAAATGTATCTTTTTTTAGGATATTTTGGGAGACAAGTTCATTTAAAATTAAAGTTTTTATGGTTTGATTACATAGCTCACTGTAATAAACAACTGAAAGAGATTCTAACAACATTTTTTTAAGATGGTCTTCCCCCTTATCCTCATGAAAATGTGGATTTCTAGTTTCAATCTGGAAAATTTCAACTCCATCTTCAATAACTTCAGGATAGTTTGTAGGTTTTATACCTCCAAATTCTTCAAGAATGTAAAGTAACTCATAAGGTTCCACAGAAAAACCTGATGAATATTTTAAGATTTCTGCTAATTTCATGGTTAAAGCATGTTCCCCAGAATTTGCTGTTTTTATAACTTCAGTTTCAAAACCTATATAATTTGAAATGATCAGGTTTAGATATCTGTTTGTAACCTCTGAAATTCTACCCCATTTTTTAAAGTATATTCCGGTATTGTAAATTTTTGGTTTATATTTCCATGAATTTCTAACCATAACATAGGAAGATTCAGCCATACAAAATCCAGCAGCAAAATTTTTAACATATTCATTTACAGCTCCAGGAATATAATTATCCGCATCAACAAAACCAACAAATTCCTTACCAACCATTTTTGCTAATAATATACCCACAACCATAGCTTCAGCTTTTCCATCCCTAACAAGTTTTTCTTTTTTATCCAATATTCCTGTATACTTGTTTTCTTGGAAAGCTAAAGCTAATCCTGGGTCTTTTTGATGGATTACAAGCATTTTACGTCTAGTAAATCGATGAAATCTAGCTAAAGTATCAACTTCCATTTTAAATCTGTTAATAGGATTTGTTTGACTGTTGGATACAACTATAACAACACAATCATGAGGAATTCCACTTAGCACACCTTCAAGAAGCTTTAATTTTTCCTCCTTAACAGGAACAACTATTGCAAGTTTATCTTCAACATCCTCTATTTCATTTTTTTCAATTTTATGAATTGTTGTAATCTCCTTTTCATCATCTCTTCTTCTACCAGAATCCAATTCAAGAATTCTTTGAACATCATTAATTCTAACAGAACCAAACCTTTCCGTGTATAATGGAATCTCCACACGCATGTTTACACCTAAAACAACAAACCTTAATTAACGTAATCTTTCCTTGTTAAGGAATAAACCATAAAATCCCTAACTCAAACTTAGATAGTTATTTAGTATTTATTTTGAGCTTAACCTTTTATATTCTTTTTCATTAACCTGATTTCAAAATTCTAAGTTGGTCTAAGTATCCATAAAAACCTTCAAGAAAAGATTTTAACTTTAAAATTGGAACAACCGGAACTCCATTAAAAATTTTAGGTTGAGTTTCAGTTAAACAAATTATCATTGGCAAAATTTTTGGTTTATTAACAATTTTTTTCCCAGCTTTTTCACCAATTTTTTTAATGTTTTTTAAAAGTATGTTAGCCTTTACTAGATGGTTTTCTACTATATGTTGAAGAATTTTTCCTTTTAATCCATGTTTCCAATGTTTACAGTCTATACATAAAACTATTTCACCATAAAAAGCAACCACATCTACTTCATAGGTTTTCCCGTTAAACTTTAATCTTTGATGAATTAAGGTATCATAACCTAAATTTTCAAGAATATTTTGAACAACATGTTCAAAATCTTTCCATGTTAAATATTTACTTAAAACATCGATAGGTATACCATGTTTTAAAGCTTCAACAACAACCATAAATTTTTGGGTTGAAGAAATTGTAAAAAATTTTCCAGATTTATTTAACAAATCTTTTTCCAAAAAGGTTTGAAGATGTTTTTTGATAAGATTTTTTGAGATTAAAGTTTCCTCAACTAAATTTTTCATTAAAAAACGGTTTTTTTCTTGTGTAAGCCTTAAAATTGAAATTAAAATCTTTTCTTCCATTGATTCAAGTTTAACGTTAAAAATATTAAAATGTTAAGAACACTATTTTAGTCAATGTTTTTATGGTGGAAGCTTTGACAGGTCAAACAATTACAGAAAAAATTTTTAGTTTGGTTGTTGGAAAAAAGGTTTTTGTCGGAGATATTGTTGTTGTGCCTGTTGATTTAGCTATGGCTCATGATGGAACAGCTCCTTTAGCAATAAATTCTTTTAGGGAAATGGGTGGTGAAAAAGTTTGGGACCCAAACCGGATAATCTTGGTTATTGACCATGTTGCTCCAAGCTCGTTTGAAGGAACCTCCAATCTTCATAAATTAATGAGGGAGTTTACACATGAACAAAACATAAAAAATTTTTATGATGTTGGTTGGGGTGTTTGCCATCAACTTATGGTTGAAAACCATGTAACCTCAGGGATGATTGTGGTTGGGGCTGATTCCCATACTTGTACTTATGGGGCTTTGGGTGCATTTGCAACAGGAATAGGCTCAACAGAAATGGCTGCAGTTTTTAAAACAGGAAAATTATGGTTTAGGGTTCCTGAAACAATTCAATGCAGATTTACAGGTGAAATCCCCCCAAACATAATGGCTAAAGATTTAATTCTTCATATGGTTGGTGAAATTGGAGCTGATGGTGCAACCTATAAGGCAATAGATTTTTCTGGAGATGTTGTGAAAAAGTTAAGTGTTGATGGAAGGTTAACTTTGTGTAATATGGTTGTTGAGATGGGTGCAAAATCAGGAATAATCCAACCAGACCAAAAAACATACTCCAACCAGACCAAAAAACATACAGATATTTAAAATCAAAAAATAGGTTTCCTAAAACAATGTTAAAAAATGACCCTAATATAAAATTTAAGGAAATTTATGAGTTTGAGATTTCAAAACTTGAACCTCAAATTGCATGTCCACCAACAGTTGATAATGTAAAATCTGTTAGTGAAGTTGAAGGTTTAGAAATAGACCAAGTATTTTTAGGTTCATGTACCAATGGAAGAATTGAAGATTTAAAAGAAGCAGCTAAAATCTTGGTTAATCAAAAAATTCATCCAAATGTTAGAATGATTGTTATTCCAGCTTCTAGAAATGTTTATTTGGAGGCTTTAAAAGAAGGTTTGATTGAAATTTTTGTTAAGGCTGGATGTACTGTTTGTAATCCTGGATGTGGTCCATGTGCTGGAGCTCATCAAGGTGTTCCAGCAAAAGGTGAAATTGTTCTTTCAACTTCCAATAGAAATTTTGTTGGAAGGATGGGTTGTGCTGAGGCTGAAATCTATCTTTGCTCACCCATTACAGCAGCAATTTCAGCTGTTAAAGGTAAAATTACAAATATAAACCATGTAAGGTGAAAAGAAAAATGGTTGAGTTTGAGGTTAAAGGTAAAGTTTGGAAGTTTGGTGATGATGTTAGTACAGATGCAATAATTTCTGGGAAATATAAATTTAAAACTTTAAACATGAAAGAGTTAGCTCAACATGCAATGGAAACTTTAAACCCAAATTTTGCTAAAAAAGTTAATTTTGGTGACCTTATTGTTGCAGGTAAAAATTTTGGTTGTGGTTCAAGCAGGGAACAAGCACCAAGAGTTTTAAAAGAGTTGGGAATATCAGCAATTATAGCAGCTTCGTTTGCAAGAATTTTTTTCAGAAATGCAATAAATGTAGGTTTACCTGTTGTTGAATGTGAAAAAGCAGCTAAAGAAATTAATGAGAAAGATATTGTTGAAATAAACTTGGAAAAAGGATTAATAAAAAATTTAACCCAAAACAAAGTTTACAAGTTTAACCCTATTCCAACTTTTCTTTTAAATATTTTAAAGGTTGGAGGACTTGTAGAATATCTTAAACAGTATGGAGGATACGAGGTTTAAATTAAAATTTTTATTAGGCTTGATTGAACATTAATACCTTATCCATTCAACCCTGCTATTCTAAACATTGTTTGGTGAAATGTTTTGGATAAGGTTGTGCTTGCATATTCAGGTGGATTAGATACTTCTGTAATGGTTAATTGGTTAACTGAAAAATATGGGTTTGAAGTTATAACTGTAACTTTGGATGTTGGTCAACAAGAAAATTTGAAGGTCATTGAGGAAAAAGCAAAAATTGTTGGAGCAGTTAAACATTATACAATTGATGCTAAAAAAGAATTTGTTGAAAGATTTATTTTCCCAGCAATTAAGGCAAATGCTCTTTATGAAGGAAAATATCCTTTAAGTAGTGCTTTATCCCGTCCTTTAATAGCTGAAAAACTTGTTGAGATTGCAAAAAAAGAAAATGCATCAGCAGTTGCTCATGGATGTACTGGAAGAGGAAATGACCAAGTTAGGTTTGAGGTTACAATTGAAGCTTTAGCACCAGAACTAAAAATCATAGCTCCAGTTCGTGAATGGAAACTAACAAGAAT
>NJEB01000033.1 GCA_002254975.1 Candidatus Hecatellales archaeon ex4484_218
TCCTCAACAGTATCATATACAGGGATTCCTTGGATGGTTGTACCACCTTTGGTTGGACTTGTTCCAGCAACAATTTTTGTTCCATATTTAAGCATAAGCTCCGTGTGGAAGCTTCCTTCTCTGCCAGTTATACCTTGAACAACAACTCTTGTATCCTTACCAACAATTATACCCAAATTTTCACCCTCCAACCATTTTTACAGCCTCTTTTACAGCTTCTTCAACATCCTTAAAAACGTTGATACCAGCTTCCTCCAAAATTTTTTTACCTTCTTCCTCTCTTGTTCCAACAAGTCTAACAATAAGCGGTCTTTTAATACCTGTCTCCTTAAGAGCCTCAAGAACCCCTCTTGCAACCTCATCACATCTTGTTATACCGCCAAGTATGTTTACAAGCACAACTTTTACATCAGGTTTTGATAAAAGAATTTTTACACCTTCCTTAATGACTTCTGCTCTTGCACCACCACCAATATCCAGAAAGTTTGCAGGTTCCCCACCAAAAGTTTTAATTAGGTCCATGGTTGCCATAGCTAAACCAGCACCATTAACAAGACACCCGATATTTCCTGTAAGGTCAACATAGGATAAACCATGTCTTTTAGCTTCAGCTTCTCTTTCACTATACTCTAAAAATGCTCTTTCACTATACTCCTTATGTCTAAAAAGTGCGTCATCGTTAATTATTATTCTTGCATCAGCAGCCACAAATCTTCCATCTGAAGTTTTAACTAGAGGATTCGATTCAGCAAGCTCAGCATCATAATCCATGGTTATCCTGTAAAGGTTATAGATTATGTTTGAGAAGGTTCTCAAATCTTTTCCACCTATACCAAGCTTTTTAACCATCCATCTTGCATGATATTCTTTAAATCCGAAAACAGGGTCAACCCAGTATCGAACAATTTTTTCAGGAGATTTTTCAGCAACCTCTTCAATATCAACGCCACCTTCAGTTGATGCTAAAACAACATAACTTCTAGTAGACCTATCCACGGTTACAGAAGCATAATATTCATGGGTTATGTCCAATTTTTCCTCAACAAGCAAATTTTTTACCAAAAGCCCTTTTATAGTGCTACCTAAAATTTTTGATGCTAATTCACGAGCCTCTTTCGGGTTAGATGCAAACTGAATTCCTCCAGCCTTTCCTCTGCCAGCCACCAAAATTTGAGATTTTAAAACAACAGGTTTACCTAACTCTTCAGCAATTTTTTCAGTTTCTTCCACGGTTGATGCAAGCTTTCCTTTAGGTATTGGTATCCTGTATTTTTCAAAAATATTTTTGGCCTCATATTCAAAAAGCTTCATCCAAACCAACCCAAATCTACATTCTAAAAAAATTTTACTTTAATATCCTACTTAAAGATTCACCAAAAAATTTGTGGTGTTTAGGAAGGTAATATTTTTTTGTGGGGGTTTAACAAATGATGGGTATGGTAAGCTTGTGGAAAAATATTTGACTACAACCTCTCTAGGTGAGGCTAGAGCAAGAGTTGCTTGGCTTATTCAATGGTTATGTGCTGGTGGCGGTATATCTGGATGTATGCATGGGGGAGGTTCACCTGATGTTGCTAAACTTATGGTTTGTGTGGCTGCTAAATGGAATGAATACATTGGGTATGCGTGTAGGCTTGCAGGGGTAAAGTAAGGAAAGCTTTCCGGAGAAAAAATAATTCTTTCCCAATATTTTTTGATGAACCGTAACATATTTATCTTAAAAATGCATCATTTTTGGTTGCAAACAGAGAGTCAATAACCATCCATGGAGACTAGGTTAAAATGTCCCGTGCAAACAGTATCCTGGTTGGCAAAAAACCTGTAATGAACTATGTGTTGGCTGCGTTAACCCTATTCCAAACAGAACCGGAAGTTTGTATTAAAGCTAGAGGAAGAGCAATTTCAAGAGCTGTAGATGTTGTTGAAATTGTCCGCAGAAGATTTCTGCAAGACTTAAAAATTAAGGATATAAAAATTGGCACAGAACAAATAACCTCTGAAGAAGGCGGACTTCCAACCAACGTAAGCACCATCGAAATATTCTTAACAAGATAGATATGAAAAAGGGTTAACCATGAAACAAACAAAATTAAACCTATTTTTTTAGTTTGTTTGGGTTGATGTAAATTGCGTATAACATTTATAGGGACAGGTGGACCAACAGTCACAGAAAAACGTTGTTGCTCATGTTTTTTGGTTGACCAAGATATGTTGATTGATTGTGGAACAGGTGCTGTTAAAAATTTAAGAAAAGCTAATGTTAACCTAACAAAAATTAGGAAAATTCTTATTTCCCATTTTCATGTTGACCATATAGGAGACCTTATTCCTTTACTTTGGGCTTTAGAATTGGATGGATACAAGGAACCCATAGAAATTTTTGGTTATGTTGGTATAGAAAAAACTGTAAAAACTCTTCTAAAAACGTTTAACACACCTCAAGATTTTACTATTTTTAACCTAAAATTTGTTCAGCTTAAAGGAAAAGAGAAAATAGGTGAAATTCAAACTCTTCTTACAAAACATAAACCAAAAAATTTAGCTTACAGGATTGAAAGAAATGGTAAAAGCTTATGTTATACTGGTGACACAAAATTTTATAGAACTGTTGCAAAATTTGCTTTAAACTGTGATGTTTTAATTCATGATTCTGTTTTTTTGGATGAACAAGAAAACATTGCAGCTTTAACCAACCATTCAACAGCTGGTCAAGCTGGAAAAATTGCTAGGTTAGCTAGGGTTAAGAAGCTTGTTCTTACCCATATTTTTCCAGGTAATGATGATTTTGAAGATGAATATTTAAGACAGGCTGAAAAAGAGTTTAAAGGTGAAGTTTTGGTTGCAAAAGACCTTCAAACAATTGAGATTTAAACTTTTTATTAAAAGTTAACGTTTGTTTAAGCTTAAAATTTTCTGTTTTGGATACTTAACTATACCCTTTATATGTATATGTTTTCATTTAACCATAAACTCTAAATATGAAACCCAATTCTTAAACATAGTGAAGATAATGCTAACAAAAATTTGTTCTGTAGACCTTAAAAGTGGAATTTTATGTCCAAAATGTGAGGAAAAAGTTAAGTCTGGGGAAGTCTCGGAACTCGACCTAAAAGTTGCAAAAATTTTACTTGAGCTTGAAAACAGGTATCAGGCTCTTCAAACAGTTTATTTTCATAAGGCTTTAGAGTTTAAGGACACCCTAGTTATCCTTGTTAATAAAGGTGATGTTCATAAAATTCTTAGTTATGGTGGAAAAATTTTACGTGAAATTTCTGAGAAGGTAGGGAAAAAAAGGGTTAGAATTCTTGCGTACAATGATGAGCCTAGACGTTTTCTTGAAGACTTGTTTGCTCCAGCTTCCATTTTAACAATCAACAAAATATGGCTTCCAGATGGTTCTGAAGAAACAAAAGTTGTTATTCCTAGAAGGGATGCAAAAAAACTTCCGGAAAATATTAATGTTTTAAAAGAATTTGCAAAAAACATTATGGGTATGACTTTAAGAGTTGAATTTGAAGGTGCAAGGTCAAGACAAATAATCTAAAAATTTATTTTTCAATTTTTCTTCTAGTTTTTGGTTGAACAACAATTTTTGCTAATTCCCATTCTGTATCGTAAAGATTGGTCAAGGCTTATTTATTAGAAAACCTAAATTTTGTAAGGAAAAGTTTTTCATGGTTTAGGTGAAAAATTTGGGGTTGGATAGGCTGGAGGATTGGCGTAGAACTCATTATTCAACCGAGATTACACCAAATCTTGATGGTCAAAAAGTAACAGTGTTTGGAAAAAAACAATGTGTTGTTGGGGTTAGAGGGGTTGTTAAAAAAAGTGAAAAAGCTCAACTTGGGGTTGAAATTATTCCGGAGGAAATAAAAATTTTAAATTATGCTCAACATCCTTTAGCTTTAGACCCTACAGGTAGAATTCCAGCTGAACTTGATGTAAGATTGGATGCAAGAATTCTAGACCTAAGAAGACCTGAAAATAGGGCTATATTTAAAATAAATCATGAAATTTTAAGTTTAACAAGAGAATATTTTGAGAAGGAAGGTTTTCTTGAAATTCAAACACCAAAAATTATAGCAACAGCAACTGAAGGAGGAGCTGCACTTTTTCCTGTAGTATACTTTGATAGAGAAGCTTTTCTAGCTCAAAGTCCTCAACTGTATAAGGAGCAGTTAACATCTGTTTTTGAAAAGGTTTATGAGATAGCTCCTTTTTTTAGGGCTGAAGAATCCCGTACAACTAGACATATTGCTGAATTTATTTCCATCGATGTGGAACAAGCTTTTTCAACATGGGAAGATGTTATGAAACTTCTAGAAAATTTAATAGTTTTTGTTTTGGAAGGGGTTAAGAAAAAATGTTATAGGGAGCTAAAAATTTTAAAACGTGAAATAAAAATTCCTAGTTTACCGTTTAAAAGGTATAGTTATGATGAAGTTTTAAAGGTTTTAGAGGGTAAGGGTTTCCCTATTAGTTGGGGTGAAGATATACCAACACCAGCATTAAGAGTTTTAGGTGAACTTCATCCTGAAGAATACTATTTTATTGTTGATTGGCCAACCCAATCAAAACCATTCTATATTAAGCCTAAAGATGATAAACCTGAAATTTGTGAAGCTTTTGACCTAATGTATAGTTGGATTGAATTAGCATCTGGAGGAACAAGAATTCATGATAAAGAAACCTTAATTAAAAGATTGAAAGAACAAGATTTAAACCCTGAAAGTT
Organism: Candidatus Hecatellales archaeon ex4484_218; assembly: GCA_002254975.1. Lineage (GTDB taxonomy): Archaea > Thermoproteota > Bathyarchaeia > Hecatellales > Hecatellaceae > EX4484-218. The sequence goes on from NJEB01000033.1 coordinate 4,735, forward strand.
TTAAACATCATTTAAAAGTTTTTGATTGGGGATTTCCTCCTCATGCAGGTTGGGGTTTAGGTTTAAGCCGTTTTTTGATGGTTTTAACTGGGAAAGAAAATGTTAGAGAATGTGTTCTATTTCCAAGGGATAGAGATAGACTTGAACCTTAAACTTTCTGAAATTCTTCCAATTTTTTTAGGTTTTTTAATTCTTCAGCTAAGATTGGTAGGAAGGTTCCAATATCTGAAACAACACCAACAGCCTGCATAGAACCTCTATCTAAAAGCTTAGTTACGGTTGCAGGATTTATATCTACACAAACAACTCTAACAGTTGAGGGAATCATATTTCCAACAGCAATAGAATGTAAGGCTGTTGAAAACATTAAAACCATGCTTGCATCCTTAAGAATCTCCCTATACCTTTTTTGAGCTTCAATCGTATCTGTGATAACCTCTGGTAGAGGACCATCATCCCTAATAGAACCAGCCAAAACAAAAGGAATATTGTTTTTTATACATTCATAGATTATTCCTTTTTTAATTAAACCGGTTTCAACAGCCTTTTTAAGAGAACCAACCTTATAGATTTCATTGATTGCTGCTATATGGTTTCTATAACCTTTTAATAGGGTAATTCCCTCCTTCAACGATACACCAAGAGAGGTCCCGTAAAGAGCTGCTTCAACATCATGAACTGCTAAAGCATTTCCTGAAAGTAAACCATCAACAAAACCCATCCTTATCATAGAAGCTAAAGATTCTGCTGCACCAGTATGGATAACAGCAGGTCCTGCAACAACAACAATTTTCCCTCCAACCTTTTTAACCTCATAAATATCTTGAGCTATTTGTTTAATTATTGTTGAAGCTGGTTTTTCTGAGGATGCTTCACTACTCATAAACTTAAAAATTCCAATACTTTCCCTAGGTCTTTCTGGAGGTTTAACTTTTATTCCTTTTTCACCAACAACAATTAAATCTCCCTTTTTTATTTCACCTATAGCTTTACAGTATGCCTTACCTTTCTCAGGGTCTACAACCACAACTTTATCCATCATTAAACCTTCAACTTCAACCCATCGACCCTTAAAATAAACATAGGTAGGATGATTTGTTGTTGAATAGAAATCTTCAGGTAAAATTTTATCTGCTGGAGCTGGTTTATATTTTACTTCCTCAACCTTACATGGGATCGCTCCTAACCTAAAAATTTCTTCTAAGATCAGTTTAAGATGGTTTTCATCTTCACCTTTTACCAACATTTTAGCATAACTATAATCTGTTTTTTTCCTGCCAACCCTAAACTCTAAAACCTCAAAATCTCCACCTAAATCCATGATTTTATCCCAAATCCTTGAAAGAATCATGGAGTCTATTAGATGACCCTCAACTTCAACTTCTTGGATGGCGGAAAAATTTCTGGGTTTCCCAACCATTCCAAGTTTCCCCTCAAAAAAGGCTTAAATTCCTTAATTTAAAGCTTTAGTTTAACATTAAAAATTTTTAACAGCTTTCCCCACTTTTTCAACAAGTTTAACAGCATTTTCACCTAAAATTCTAATCATAGGTTCTTTTCCCGGTTCTCCTAAATCATAGATTACATCAGGAACTTTCCCAATTTTTTTGACGGCTTGTTTAAACCCCCAATCTAAAGTTTTACCCTCAACCATCTTAATCTTTTTAGGCTCAAACCTTCTATCAAAACTTGAAATAGTAAATTTCTCCTTTTCTAAAGCCTTTAAAAGTTTTTTATCGTAACGTAAATTTAATGCTGCTTTAATTTTTGGGTTTAACATGTTTGAAGCCAAGATTAACCTAGCCATATGGGTTGAAACACCAAACCTAACATTTCCAGCAACAATTTTTCCCTTAATTTTTCTTATCCTACCCTCAACACCAGCTACATGATAAATTGTTGAAGGATAAGGTAAAGCTTCAGCAATTTGAGTTCCAACCTCAGCAATAAACTCATGAACTTTTTTAAACTTTAAAAACTTGTTTAAGGCTAAATTTACATCCTCCAAAACCCCACATTTTTCAGCTTCATTGTAAAGAGGAATTAGGGGATGAATAACCTTTAGACCTTTTCCAATTTTTAAACCAAATCTAAAAACTTCTTCAACCATTTTTTCAACAGTTTCAATTGCTTGAGAAACATTTTTTCCAGAAGCCAAACATGCTGTTAGGGCTGCTGAAAAAAAACAGCCACCTCCATGAATTTTACCATTCAATTTAGGTTTTGTAAAAAAAACAGATTTTTTTCCATTAAAAAATAGGTCTACAACATTTTTTCCTTTTAAATGTCCACCTTTAACAACAACATTTTCCACTCCAAACTTTAAAATTTTTTCAGCAGCTTTAACCATATCATCCATATTTTTAATTTTAACACCTGAAAGAATACTTGCCTCAAAAATATTTGGAGTTACAATTTTTGTTAAAGGTAAAAGATTTTTAATATAAGTTTTAATAATCTCATCATCCACAAATTTTTTACCTGTTGTGGATTTAAATATAGGGTCAACAACAAGTTTTAAACCGTAATCATCAACAAAATCAGCAACAATTTTAACTGTTTCTTTTGAAGGAAGAATTCCTGTTTTTACAGCATCAATTTTAAGGTCGTCCAAAATTGTTTGAAATTGTTCTTCAACAAATTCAGGTTTTACCGGTAAAACTTTTTTTATACTTTTTGTGTTTTGGGCGGTTAAAGCTGTAACTACACATGCACCATGAACCTTAAAAGTGCTAAAAGTTTTTAGGTCTGCTAAAACACCAGCACCACCACACCCATCAACACCTGCAACTGTTAAGGCTGTAAAAACCAACCCTACTTCACCAACCTAAATAAGCTAAAATTTTTACTCTGAAAACCTTAAAAATTCTGGTGGATTTCAAAAAATAAGGATTTAGGTTTCTTTAGGTTTTTTTACGATAACCCCAATTTTTGTTGTTGGTGTGTAGGCTCCTCCAGCAAAAGTATATCCACATTTTTTACATTTCCAGATTCCAACACTTTGTCTTTTAACAGCCCTAGCTTCACATTTTGGACATTCATAAACTTGTTTTGCTAACCTTTCAATTTCAGCTCTAACCTTTCTTAAGCTTGCTCCACCCCTTTCACGAAATCTTGCTACAGGACCAAGCTTTTTTGTTTTTCCCATTTTTTAACACCATTCCCTAAAAAATTTTTCTCTAATTTCACTGGATTTTTTTCTAGCTATTTTTTGAGCTTCAACAATTTCATCCAATGTAAATGCACCTAAACCACTTTTTTGCATAGCACATATTTCCCCATTTTTTGTTAAAGTTATTGTAAGTTTGGCTGAAGCCATATTTTCTTCATCAAGAGTTGGGTCTACAAGAATTTTATCATCAATTTTTACCATTGTTACAGGTATTGGACAATTTTGAACAGGTAAAGGAACATATTCATCCATCTTTATAACCTCACCATTTTCTTTTACCCTATAAACTGGAAGTTTTGCGTTTAAAATAGCTGAAACAGCAGCAAGTCCAGCAGCATCTACAAGATTTCCATCATGGTCTAGAATATAAACATCAACAAAAACAACATAAACCTCTTTTCCAGGAATAATTACAAGTTTTTCCATATCAATGGTTTTAGATTCTCTAATTCCCCTATCAACCAACCTAGCTAACTCAATTGAGTTTTCATCTGGTGGACCAGGTTCAAAATATTTGTAGGCTAAAGGTACAAATTCAGCATTAACTGTAAGTGCACCCTGATTGGGTAAATCTGGATATGGTTGTCCAGTTTCAATTTTTACACCAACAAGAACTTTTGTATTTCCCATAGAAACTAAAGCTGAACCTTCAGCTTTTTCTACAACACCATTTTCAATCTTGATTTCCCTATAATCCAATAAACCTCTACCATCCAACCTTTTACCCGAAGCTAAAAGTTTCATCATTCTTTTACTTTTAATCTTTGTTAAAGGTTCTACTTGAGAAGTTACAGACAACCTATTTCACCAACCCCTTTACTCTTTCTCCGTTTGTAGATATTTTTGTTTAAGAGCCTCCTTCTGAATCTTGTAAATCTTCATACACGCATCCTTAGCCATATTTAAAGCTTTAAAAAACTCTTCCTCCGTAAATATTCCATCCATTTGGATAAGAGAAATTTTTCTTAAAGCAGGTATGTAGGCAATAGGCATATCAGCCTCACCAAGCTTATCTTCAACATCAGAAAGGTCTACAGCAAGTTTCCCATCAATTTTCCCAACAGCACAAGCTACAACTAAATCTTTTAAAGGTATTCCAGCATCAGCTAAAGCCAAAGATGAGGCGGTAATAGCTGCACATCGACTTCCCCCATCTGATTGAAGAACCTCAATAAAAATATCTATCATACTTCTAGGATAATATTCAGAGAATATAGCTGGTTCTAAAGCTTCCCTAATAACTTTCGAAATTTCTATTTCTCTACGGGATGGAGCTGGAGATTTTCTTTCATCTGTTGAAAAAGGAGCCATATGGTATCTACATCTAATAGCAGCTCTATCATGTAAACCTATATGTTTTGGTTGAGCTTCTCTCGGTCCATAAACAGCAACTATTATCTTATTTCTTCCCTGCTCAATATAAGCTGAACCATCTGCGTTTGCAAGTAAACCTATCTCTATTTTTATTGGTCTAATTTCATCCAGTTTACGACCATCAACCCTTAAACCATTTTCATCAATAAGCTTTTTAATTTCAGTCATTTTTTACACCCTTCTCAGTTTTAAGAAATTCTTTAACCCTATCTGTTAATCCTGTTGTATGGGCTTGTTCTTCAACCATTTTTATAGCTTTAACAACAAGCTCAATTTTTTCAGGATTTCTGCTTCGAATAAAAATTCTTCCATTTTGACCAACAATTATTTCACATCCGGTTTCCCGTTTAATCATGTTTATCATCGAACCTTTTTTCCCTATTAATCTAGGAACCTTTGTAGGTGTTAATTTTACTATGATTCCATCACTAATTTTTCCTAAATCTTTATCTTTAATGGTTAATGTAGGGTCTTTTGTTCTATCAAAAGACACAATTTTACCTACAATAACATCTCCAACATCCAAAATTTTTGTTAAAGAATCAAGTTTTGGACTAAAAGATTTGCCTACAACCTCAGGAACACCTAAAACTGCCTTATAAGGTGAATTTATATCTACAGTCCAGCCACTTAAACTTACATCTACAATTTGCCCAATAACAACATCACCAATTTTTGGAATGTATCTTCCTTTTAAAGGAACAACAAAAATTTTTTTGTCATCAAAATCAACTAACCCAATTTTTTGAGAATATATTCTATTTCCCTCTTTGTAGGTGTTTTCACCAGCTACATAATCCCCTTCAGCAAGTA
>NJEB01000034.1 GCA_002254975.1 Candidatus Hecatellales archaeon ex4484_218
GCTGGCGCAACTCTCCAAGCAAATGTAAACATAGACTGGATTGAAACAGAAATTTTTGAGAAAAACCCATCAAAACTTGAAGTTTTAGAAAAATATGATGGTGTTTTAGTTCCCCCTGGTTTTGGTGTTAGAGGAACTGAAGGAAAAATTTTGGCTATTAAACATGCAAGAGAAAAAAACATACCTTTCCTTGGAATATGTTTTGGTTTTCAAATGGCTATTGTTGAATTTGCAAGAAATGTTTGCGGATTAAAAAATGCAAACAGTGTAGAAAACAACCCAAACACACCTCATCCAGTTTTAGATTATTTACCTGAACAAAAAAATATCCAGTTAATGGGTGGGACAATGAGGTTGGGAGCTCATGAAATCCATATTCAACAAGGAACCTTAACTCATAAACTTTACGGTTCAAACATTATATTTGAAAGACATCGTCATAGGTTTGAGGTAAACCCGAAATATTGGCTTGTAGCTATAGAGGTTGGAATGAAAAAACATGAATATGTACCCGTGGATAAAATTGTTGCTTATTCAGGTCTTTCCCATGAGAAGGCTGTTTACCATCTTCAAAAAATTCATAAGCTAAGGTTAGTAAGAAAAACAACAATTCCATATGAGGGGTATTCCCTAAACTATATGGGTTATGATTTTTTAGCTTTAAATGTTCTTGTTAAAGCTGGATTTTTACAAGCTGTTGGAAAATGTTTAGGTCTTGGAAAAGAAGCAGATGTCTACGAGGTTTTAACATCTAATGGTGAAGAAGCAGCCATAAAATTTCATAGATTGGGTAGAATTAGTTTTAGACAAACAGCCAAATTTAGAAGTTACACAAAACCTAAAACTTTTTGGTTATTTAGGTCTAAAGTAGCTGCTGAAAAAGAGTTTGAAGCTTTAAAGAAACTTTATGATTGTGGAGTTTCTGTTCCAAAACCTATAGCCCAAAATAGACATGCAGTTCTTATGGGTAAAATTAGGGGAGTTCAACTAAAAGAAATTGAGTCTTTACCAAACCCAGAAAAAGTTTTTTTGGAGATAGTTAAGAATCTTCAAAAAGCTTACAAAAAAGCAAAAATAATTCATGCAGACCTTAGTGAATATAATATTTTGTTGGAGGACGGAATGATTCAAATAATTGATTGGCCTCAATATATTACTCTTCAACATCCCAATGCTGATAAACTCTTGGAAAGGGATGTTAAAAATTTAACTAGATTTTTTGAACGTAAATTTAGGCTAAAAATTTCTGTTGAAGATACATTAAACCTGATTAAAACTGGAAATAAAATTAAAAAAGCTCAAATTTTCCGTTAATAATTTGGCTAGTTAATTTTGGAACATTCGCAACTTCCTCGTCAACAATAGATTTAATGTCAGCAGACACATTAGCTAAAGAATATCCCTTTTCCAAGGATACTTGAATATTAGTAATTTGAGGTTCAGTTATTGGTTTACCTATTTGGCTAAGAATTTTCACGTAAACCTCATCTACACCTTTAACTTCTCTCAAAATTTTTTCAGCTAAAATTTTTGCTAATACATTATAGATTTTTCCAACATGACTAACAGGATTTTTTCCAGCTGTTGCTTCTAAACTCATTTGTCTACAAGGTGTTATTAAACCATTAACCCTATTTCCTCTACCAGGGTTTCCATCATCACCTTGTTCGGCGGATGTTCCAGTTACTGTTAGATAAAAAATTCCTCTACGATAGTTGTCAGCTGTATTTACTTTAACATAAACATCCATATCCGTAATTTTTGATGAAAAATCTTCAACACGTCTACAAATTTCATCTTTAACATTTAGATAATGGCTTTTATCCGGAATAAGACTACTTACCATTGCTGCAGATATAGTTAACCTAATCCTATTTTTTTGTCTAAAACCCATAACCTTAATATCCTCACCAACTTCTGGAAGAGTTTTTTTAAAGCTTTCTGAGTTTAAGAATTTTTCAGTTTCAAGAACAAGTTTTTCGGTTGGTGATAAAGGTGCAAAACAAACACCAAAAGATGTATCATTTGCAAGTGGAACCATTCTTTTTGCTTCAAAAACCTTTATTAAGTCAACAGAACCTTCCCTAATTTTACAGCTAATTTTAACATGTTTATCAGGGTCTAAAAATCTAAAATTTCCTTTTATAAAATCTTTTACAGCTTCAACACCCAATTCTTCAACAGGAATTTTAATAGTTTTTTCTTTTTTCTTTGCTTGAGTTATTGCTCTACCAGCAACAATTATTTCAATAGGCTCTAAAACTTCTCCTCCACCAAATTTTGGGTTTGACCTTCCCCCAACAACTAATCCTTTATCAACATTATGATGTAAAACTATACCAAAATTTTCTAAATAGTATTTACAAAGTTTTTGACAGCATTTTTCAGCGGAAGCATCAGCCAAATAATCTGGATGGCCTCTTCCTTTTCTTTCAACAATTTCTATACTTTGTTTTGCAACTGGTTTTCCAGTTATTTTTTCAACAAAAACTTTTCCCAAGTTAAACTCTCCACAGATTTTGCTTAAAAAATTTTTACATTACTCAAAAGAAATAAATATTATATTGTTACCTCTGATGAAAACATTCCCATATTCAGCAACAGGGTCTCCGTTGTTGTATTCTGTTGCATCACTAATTATAAGGTTCATATAACTATCACATTGAATAAGTCTTCCTCTATATTCAAGGTCATTTTTTAATTTTACTCTTACATTGCTTTGAAGATTTTTTATCAGGAAAACAATTGGTTTTTTGATTGTTTCACTTGTCATTTTAGGCTCTCCCATGTTTCCACATGAAAATTCACTATTGTTTAAGGAATATTTAGATTTTGTTGTTTTTAAAATCTTTTTGTTGGGCAATTTTTTGAATACACTATTTTAGATTTTTATGTAGATTTTTGTTGAGTAAATTTACATGTTTTTGTAAAAAATGATAGACATTTACAATTTTTTAGTCAAAAATTTTTTTATAGGCTTCCATCAAATTTTAGTTTGGAGATAAACTTGCTTAATAAGATAGCTGAAGGTAAAACAAAAATTGTTTATTCTTCAACAAGCTCTGATGAGGTTTTCTTAAAATTTAAAGATGATATTACCGCATTGGATGGTGAAAAACATAATGTTCTTCCTGGAAAAGGTGTTATTAATGCTAAAGTTTCAGCTAAAATTTTTAGTTTGTTAGAAGAGAAGGATATTCCAACTCATTTTGTTAAACTTGTTGATGATACAACTATGAAAGTTAAAAAGCTTAAAATGATTCCGGTTGAAGTTGTCTGTAGAAATGTGGCTGCCGGTCATTTAGTAAAAAATTATCCGTTTTTTAGGAAAGGAGATAAGCTTAAAGAACCTTTGATCGAGTTTTTCCTTAAAGATGACCTACATCATGACCCTCTTCTTTCAGAAGAGCATCTAAAAATTTTTGGTTTGATGGAAGAAAAGGAAATTGAAAATGTTAAAAGGATTACACGTAGAGTTAATGAAGTTTTACGTGAATTTATGGAAAAACTTGGGCTTCAACTTGTTGATTTTAAACTGGAATTTGGTAGGGATAAGGAAGGTAAGCTTAGGGTTGGAGATGAATTAAACATTGATTGTATGAGACTTTGGGACCTAAAAACAGGTGAATCTTTAGATAAGGATGTTTACAGAAAAGGGGAAAGCTTGGAAAAGGTTCTTCAAACCTACACTAAAGTTTACAAGCTTATTGTTGGTGGGGAAATTTGACCCAAACCTTTATTGTTGAAGTAATTATTGAAAATAAACCTGCAGCAAGAGACCCGGAAGGTGAAACTATTCACAAAGATTTGATTCTTAAAGGTGGGTATGAAAATGTAAAATCTGTTAGAACGGGAAAATATCTTAAATTTTTGGTTGAAGCTGAAGATGAAAAACATGCTGAAAAAATTGTTTTTGACCTTTGTAATGCACTTCGAATCTATAATCCTGTTGTTCATACCCATAAAATTCTTGTTAAGGGTGGTTAAAATGAAGGTTGCAGTAATTCAGTTTCCAGGTTCAAATTGTGATTTGGATGTTGTTCATGTTTTAAGGAATATTTTAAATATTCCCACAGACCTAGTTTGGCATAAATTTTTCCAGAACAAAATATATGATGCTGCAATTCTTCCAGGAGGATTTTCTTATGGAGATTATTTAAGAAGTGGAGCTATTGCTTCTCATAGCCCAGCTATGGAAGAAGTAAAAAAGATGGCTGAAGACGGGAAACCTGTTCTAGGTATTTGTAATGGTTTTCAAATTTTGATTGAGGCTGGATTACTTCCAGGTGCACTTTTACCTAATGATTGTTTAAAATTTGTTTGTAAATGGGTAATTTTAAAATGTGAAACAAGCCGAACAGCTTTTACATGTTTAATTCCTGAAGGAAAAATTCTTTATATGCCTGTAGCTCATAAAGAAGGAAGATACTTCAATTTAGAGGAAGATTTAAAAAGTATTTGGAAAGAACAGCAAGTTGTTTTTAGATATGTCGATGAGAATGGAAATCCAACCTTAGAGGCAAATCCTAATGGTTCTATCCAAAATATAGCTTCTGTTTGTAATAAAGAAGGAAATGTTGTTGGTCTTATGCCTCATCCTGAAAGAGCTTCTGAAAAAATTTTAAGTCCTTACAAAAACAGTGATGGTTTACTTCTTTTTGAATCTATGATTAATTATTTAAAACGTTAGAGGTTTAGTTTATGGTTAAAAATAAACCTATACCTGTGAAAGTAAATTTAACTCCAAAAGAAATTAGAATGGTTAGGAAGCTTTTGGGAAGGGAGCCAACCTATGTTGAATGGGGAATGTTTGATATAATGTGGTCTGAACATTGCTCCTACAAAAGTAGTAAACCTATTCTTAAAAAACTTCCAACATCCTCCCCAAAAGTTTTGGTTGGTCCAGGTTATGATTCAGGTATTGTTGATGTTGGAGATGGGATGGCTGTAGCTTTTAAAGTTGAAAGTCATAATCATCCTTCAGCTATTGAACCTTATAATGGAGCTGCAACAGGTATTGGTGGAATTGTTAGGGATATTCTTGCAACTGGTGCACGTCCAATCTTACTTATTGACCCATTAAGGTTTGGTAAATTGGAAACTGGAAGAACAAAATGGCTTTTTAGGTATGTGGTTAAAGGAATAGGGGATTATGGAAATTGTATTGGTGTTCCAACTGTTGCTGGTGAGGTTGAGTTTGATGAAAGTTTTGAAACAAACTGTTTAGTTAATGTTGCATGTTATGGATTGGTTAGGAAGGACAAGATATTTTTGGCTAGATTTGACAAACCTGGAGATATTCTTGTTTTGATTGGTGGTGCAACAGGTAGAGATGGAATCCATGGAGTAACTTTTGCTTCAAAAACTATAAGTGAAGAGTCGGAAGAAGACCGTCCAGCTGTTCAAATTGGAGACCCATTTACCAAGAAACTTTTGATTGAGGCTGTGCTTGAAGTTTTGGAAACAGGTTATGTTGATGGAGTTAAAGACCTTGGTGGGGGAGGTTTAACATGTACAACATCAGAAATGGCTGCTAAAGGTGGAACAGGTGTTGAAATAATTTTAGATAATCTTCATGTTCGTGAAGAAGGAATGAACCCTTATGAGCTTATGCTTTCAGAATCTCAGGAAAGAATGTTACTTGCAGTTAATCCTGAAGGTTTAAGTAAAGTTTTAGGTGTTCTTGAAAAATACGAGATTCCCTATTCCATTATTGGAAAGGTTACGGATTCAGGGAAACTTATTGTTAAGTTTAAGGATGAAATTGTAGCTTCCATCCCACCCAAATATTTGGCAGAAGCCCCAACCATAAAAAGGAAAGCAAAAAAACCCTTAAACTTGGAAAAACTTTGGAGAATTAAAAAACCAAAGGAACCTAAGAATTTTTCAGAAATCTTGTATAAGCTTGTTTCAACTCCAAATATTGCATGTAAAGAATGGGTTTACCAACAATATGACCATGAGGTAGGCGTAAGAACAATTCTTAAACCTGGAGATTCGGATGCTGCTGTTCTTAGAATTATTGAAACCGGGAAAGCTATTGCTGTTAAAGCTGATTGTAATAGTCGTCATAGCTATCTTGACCCTTTTAATGGTGGGGCTGGAGCTTTAGCTGAAGCATCTAGAAATGTTGTTTGTGTTGGTGCTGAACCTTTAGCCTACACTGATTGCTGTAATTTTGGAAATCCTGAAAAACCTGAAGTTTTTTGGCAGTTTAAACGTGGAGTTGAAGGTTTAGCCTATATGAGCCGTAAACTTAGAATTCCATGTGTTGGAGGTAATGTAAGTTTTTACAATGAAGATAGTGAATCAAAAATTGCTGTAAAACCTAGTCTTGTTGTTGTAATTTTAGGTTTAATAGAAAATTTAGATGGTTTAGTTACAGCTGCTCATGATTGTTCAAAAGGTGGATTAGCGATAGCTTTAGCTTTAATGGCTATCAAAGGTAAACTTGGAGTTAAAGTTGACCTTTCAAAAATTCCAACATCTAAACCAATTAGAATGGATGAATTGCTATTCTCAGAATCTCATTCAAGAATAATATTAACAACATCAACCAAAGAAAACGCTAAACAAATCCTTAAAATTGCAAACAAGAAAGGTGCACCAGCCAATTTAGTAGGTAAGGTTACGGATGATGATAATTTCACTTTAACATTTGATGGAAGAAAAATTGTTGAATGTTCAGTAACTCAAATGGAAAGGTTTTGGAAGGAAACTATACCTAAAGCTTTGGAGGTGAGATAAAACATGGATTGTGGAGTTGTTGGTGTTTATGACAGAGAAAAAAATGTTGCTGAACATATTTTTTATGGTTTAATGGCTCTTCAACATAGAGGTCAAGAATCAGCTGGAATTGCATTAACAAAAGGTGATGGAAATGTTTATTTAAGGAAGGCTATGGGGCTTGTTTCTGAAGCTTTACCTCTTACAGAATTATCCATGCTTACAGGTAGATGTGGAATAGGTCATGTAAGATATTCAACAGTTGGAAAATTAGGTTTAACTGATGCCCAACCTTTCAACCTAGATAGTTTAGCTTTAGCCTACAATGGAAATCTTGTAAACTTTTTGGAGCTTAGAGAAAAACTTAGAAAAAAATCAAAAGTTGTTGAAGGAGCCTATTCAGCTGTATGTTTATCTGGAAAAGGTGAAATTCTTGTTTTTAGGGACCCGTTAGGATTTAGACCTTTATGTTATGGTGAAATTGATGGTTCATTTATAAGTGCATCTGAAAGTGTTGCTGTAGATATGTGTGGTGGAAAACTTATTTCAGATGTTAAACCTGGTGAAGCAATTTTAGTTTCAGATTCTGGTATTGAAAGAAAATGTTTCGCAAAATCCAGTAGGAAAGCTCATTGTATGTTTGAATACGTGTACTTTAGTCGTCCAGATTCTGTTATTGAGGGTAAAAGTGTTTATGATATAAGGTTAAAATTGGGGGTTAATCTTGCAAAAACCTATGAAAATGATGCTGATGTTATTGTTCCTGTTCCAGATACTTCTAGACCTGCTGCTGAAGGTATTGCAAGGCAAACTGGTTTACCTGTTGCTGAAGGATTAATTAAAAATAGATATATCCATAGAACATTTATTATGCCTAGTCAAAATCTTAGAGAAAATGCTGTTAAGATTAAGCTTAATCCTCTTAAATCTGTACTTCAAAATCAAAGAGTTATTCTTGTGGATGACAGTATTGTTAGGGGAACAACCATTAAAAATATTGTTCATATGATTAGGAAAGCTGGAGCTAAAGAGGTTCATGTAAGGATAACTTGTCCACCAATAATTTCTCCATGTTTCTATGGAATAGATATTGCAACCCATCGTGAGTTGATAGCATCCAAAAAATCTGTTGAAGAAATTAGAAAAATAATTGGTGCTGATTCTTTAGGATACCAAACAATAGATAAGCTTGTAGAGGCAATAGGGCTTAGAAAAGAAGATCTATGTTTAGCATGTTTAACCGGTGAATATCCCACACCTAAAGCTCAAAAATTAGCTGATGAAATGAAAAAGAAAGCCCAACCCGTGAAGGAAATTGGAGTATAGGAGGATAGGAAAAATTGGGTGGAATAGTTGGAATTTATGGGTTTAGTAAAGAATGGCGGATGGCACGTTTTGTTTATTATGCCTTATTAGCTCTTCAACATAGAGGACAGGAAAATTGTGGAATTGTAACTTTTAACGGTGAAAGTCTAAGCCAATATAAAGGTTCAGGTTTGGTTGACCAAGTTTTTTCAAACCAAAATATTTTGGATGAACTTCCAGGATGGATTGGTATTGGAAGTGTAACTTCAACCATTGAAAAAGATTCTTCAAAAATTCAGCCAGTTGTTGTTTGGGAACCCTTACCTTTAGCTTTATGTTTTGATGGAAAAATTTTAAACATTAAAGATTTGGTTGAAAAAGAAAAGGTTAATGGTGAAAATGAAGCTGAAATTTTAGCTAAAATTTTTTCTTTAGAATTGGAACAAACTGGGAATCCTATGGAAGCTATGGTTAATTTTATGGGTAAAATAAAAGGTGCATATTCTTTAATTGTTTTAACTGGGAAAGGAGAAATGATTGTTGGTAGAGATCCCGCTGGAATTAAACCTTTAACCATAGGTAGTTTTGGTTTTGATTATGGAGTTGTTGCATCTGAAAGTTGTGTTATGGATGTTATTGGTGCTGATTTTAAAAATGATGTTCAACCAGGAGAAGTTTACCATTTTGATGCATACAGTATTGAAAGAAAACAGGTTTTAAAACCTAATCCAAAGTTTTGTGCATTTGAATATGTTTACTATGCTAGACCTGATTCCATCCTTAACGGTAAAAGTATATATGAAGTTAGAATGAAAATTGGTGAAAAACTTGCTGAAGAACATTCTGTAAATAAAGGTGAAATTGTATTAGGGGTTCCTGAAACAGCCATACCTTTTGCTATGGCTTACTCAAACAAAACAAAAACCCCATTAGGGATTGGTTTTGTTCAAACTGGTAGAAGAATTAGAAGTGCAATTAAACCAACAGAATTTGAAAGAATTGTAGGTGTTCAGCTTAAACTTAACCCTATTAGAGCTGCAATTGCAGGTAAAAAGATAGTGCTTGTAGATGATAGTGTTGTTCGAGGAACAACAACCAAAAATACTGTAAACATTATGCGTAACCGGATGGGTGCAAAAGAAGTTCATGTAAGAATTGGAAGCCCAAGACTTATAGCTCAATGTCCTTTTGGTACTGATGTTCCACCAAAAGATGAACTTATAGCTGTTCATTTAAACGCTGAAGAAGTTAGTAAGGTTGTAGGTGCAGACACCTTTCATTGGTTAAGCCTAAAAGGATTGGTTGAAGCAATTGGAATACCAAGAAAAAATCTTTGTTTAGGATGTTTTACCGGAAAATATCCTCAAATAAATTGTAAGGAGAGGTGAAGAAGGCATGGTTAAAGTTTTGTTGGTTGGAGAAGCTGCACGTGAACATGCAATAGCTGAGGCTATTTGTAGAAGTAACTATGACCCAAAATTATATGCTGTTATGAGGTTAAGAAATCCGGGAATAGATTCACTTTGTAAGGTTACTGGTGGAGAAGTTGCTTTGGGAAATTCTCAAGACCCAAAATTTGTTGTTGAAACCGCAAAAAAATTTCATGTAGATTTTGTTTTTGTTGGACCTGAAGAACCATTATTTCGTGGAACTGCTGATGAACTTGAAAAAGAAGGAATACCATGTATAGGGGCTAAACGTGGTCCTGCTGAACTTGAAATGTCTAAAGCTTTTATGAGGAGACTTATGTGGAAATATCGGATTCCTGGAAGGCTTAGATTTAAAGCTTTTAAAAATGTTGAGGATGCTATAGCCTATATTCATGAGTATGCTGAAAGTGTAGCTTTAAAACCAGCTAGACAGGCTGGAGGGAAAGGTGTTAAGGTTATAGCTGACCTTCAAGCCTACTTAACCTCAGAAAAAACTCATGTTAAAAGAGAACATGCAAAAGCTATCCATGAAAAATATATGAAAGATTATAGGGATATAGATGACCGAATTTTAATTGAGGAAAGAGTTGAAGGACCAGAATATACTCTTCAAGCATTTACAGATGGTAGAACAGTAAAACCTTTACCTTTAGTTCAAGATAATAAAAATGCTTTTGAAATGGATATTGGCCCTGAAACAGGTGGTATGGGTTCAATAGCTGGAAAAGGAATGTTTTTACCTTTTATTACAGAGGAAGAATACCGTAAATCTGTTGAAATTGTTAAAAACTGTGTTAGAGCTGTGGAAAAAGAAACGGGAGAAAAATATAAAGGAATTGTTTCAGGTCAAATGATGTGTACAGCTAGTTGGGGTCCAACCATCATTGAGTTTTACAGTAGACTTGGAGACCCTGAAGCTGTGAATGTTTTACCCATCCTTAAAACAGATATGATAGAAATCTGTGAAGCTATCATTGATGAAAAACTAAACAAGATTAAACTTAAATTTGAAAATGTTGCTACTGTTGTTAAGTGTGTTGCACCTAAAGGTTACCCTGAGGAAAGAAATCTAGCTAAAGGTCATCCACTCCATGTTGATGTTGACATGGTTAAAAAATTAGGTTGTAAAGTTTATTTTGCATCAACAGACCTTCAACCAGATGGAAAAATTATTTCTGGTGGTTCAAGATTGGTTGAAATTTTTGGTAAGGGTAAAACTATTCCTGAAGCAAGTAGAAAAGTTGAGGCATGTATTCCTTATGTTTGGTTGGAGGATGGTTGGGGGGTTTTTCACCGAAGTGATATAGGTTCTGAACAGTTACTTGAAAAAAGAATTGAACAAGCAAACCTAATTAGAGCCGTATATAAGTATAGGGCAAGAAAAGGTCTTATTGGTAAAACAATTGAATGGATACCTAAAAAAGGAAAAATTATTATTGAAACCTAAATTTTTTGGAGGTTAAATGTTTGGATGTGGCGGTTATTGTTGGTAGTGAAACAGATAAACCTATAGCTGAAAAAACAACAAAAATTCTTGACCAATTAGGTTTAACCTATGAAGTTAAAGTTTATTCAGCTCATCGAAACCCTAGGCAACTTGAAGAATATATTCAAAAATGTGAAGCTAAAATTTTTATTGCTATAGCTGGACTTTCAGCCCATCTACCCGGTTTTATTGCTTCCAGAACGGATAAACCAGTTATAGGGGTTCCTGTAAACGTAAAACTTGGAGGTTTGGATGCTTTACTTTCTATTGTTCAGATGCCTAAAGGTGTTCCTGTTGCATGTGTTGGAATTGATAATGGTGAAAATGCTGCTTGGCTTGCATGGAGAATTTTAAAATTAAAAAGTTAAAGTTATAAATCTCCTTTTTATTCTGGAAAAAATATGGTGGGAAGGGTGGGGGCTTTTAAGCTTTATTTATCCATGTATGGCACACTTACAGTTTTGATAGCATTATCAACCTTATTTTTTGCAGTTATTTTGACATGGGTTGGTTTTACAAATCTTTTTGTTTTAGCTTTACTTGTTATTGTTTTTAATCTTGTTCAATGGCTTTATGCACCCAAACTAATTGAAGCCTTATACCATGTAAGAGAAGTTTCACCTAAAGAATATCCTAAGATTTATAGGTTTGTTGAAAGTTTAAGCCAAAAAATAGGTTTAAAAACACCAAAAATAATG
>NJEB01000035.1 GCA_002254975.1 Candidatus Hecatellales archaeon ex4484_218
GGTGCAAGACTTACAGCTTTTGAACTTAAACAAGAAAAAATTCCTTTTACATTGATCACAGATAATATGGTTGGTTGGGTTATGCAAAAAAGAATGGTAAACAAGGTTATTGTTGGTGCAGACCGAATTCTTATTTCAGGTCATGTAATAAACAAAATTGGAACCTATACAATTGCTGTTTTAGCAAAACAACATGGAATACCCTTCTATGTTGCAGCTCCAACAACAACCATAGATTCTAAAAGTACTGTTGAACAAGTAATCATAGAAGAAAGAAAACCGGAGGAAATCTTAAAAATTTGCAGATGTAAAATTGCACCGGAGAAAATTCAAGTTTATAATCCTGCTTTTGATATAACTCCACCAGAACTAGTAACTAAAATTATTACGGAAAAAGGTATAGTTGAACCTAAACCTGAAAATCTAAAAAGAATTTTGGAAGTTTAGTAGTCTTCCCTTTTTTATCTTTCTACAACAGCTAAAGTTTCAACTGGGCAGTTGGGTGGAACACTAAGCTTGTTTTTCCATTCTGTTCCAACTGCTACAAGAACAAATATTCCTGCAACTTCAGCCTTAATCTTGTTTACTAGATGAATTAATGCCTCTTGTGTTTCACCTGTCCTAATAATATCATCAACTATAAGAACACTATCACCTTTCTTTAAAGCATCCTTTGGCACATAAAAGGTAACTACAACACCCGAATCTGGAGGAATATAACTTTCCTCAATATATTCTTTTACACCAACTTCTTTAGCTTTTTTAGCAACAATCAAGTCGACATCTAAAGAATTTGCAACAAGAGTTGCTAAAGGTATACCATCCACAGCAGCTGTTAAAATTTTGTTTATTCTTCTTCCAGCAAATTTTGAAACAACATATTGAGTTGCTAAACGTAAAAGAGGAATATCATAAACTATTTGGGTGTTATCAAAATACCCCATCTCATCAAACTTTATTCTTGAAAGTAGGGTTGTTTCTAAATCTGCAATTTTTTGGAGGGAAGTCCAAATTTCTTTTGCTCTTTTAGAGGTGGGGAGAACATGTCCCTTAACATATCTGCTTAAAACAGTTACAGGTAAACCTGTCCATTGAGAAATTTCTCTGTAAGTATGCTTCCTTTTTATTGTGTTTAAAAGCTTAATCGTCATAAGTCTAAACTCTAAATCTCTACTATGAGTTTCCATCCAATATCCCACCATCAACCAAATAAATTTAAACCTTAATTAGGTTTAAATATACTCCACCTAAACTAGAAAATCCTATAACCAGAAGTGGTAAATAAATCTTTTAGAGGAGGGGGCTCGTAGCGTAGCCAGGACAAACGCACCGGCCTTCGGAGCCGGAGAACGGGGGTTCAAATCCCCCCGAGCCCGTTTTAAACAGGCCCTCAGTTCCGACTTTCAAACTTCCCAAAGTTTTTACTGTTGTTAAAAGATACAACAACTAATAAGGTTCAGGTGGGAAATTGTAGTTCAAGTAATTGAAAAATGGATTGGGTGGGCAGTATTTCACATTTTTTAATCGTGGAAAATCAAAAACTATTAACAATTAATTGTCTTGGTGGGACAGTGTAGTACACTGTCCTATTTAGAATTTAAATTTTTAAGTGTTTTAGGGTAAAATAATGTAACATTCTTATTAAAAGTAATAATTATTCGAGTTTAATTCTTTATTTTATTGTTTAACCAATTTTAAAATTTTTATTTTTTATGTAGGTCCATTTTAAACCTTTACCTTTACGTCTTTTTTCCTTTATTCTTTCCAGTATCCCTAAAAATGTTAATTGCTCTAGGCTAGGTCTTATATGTTGTAGGTCTTTTGGATACCAGCATCGACGTATAAGCTCATTTGCAACAGCACTTGCTGTTTTACCTTCATCAAAAAATCCTTCTTTTACAAGCAGAATAATTCTTCCTAAAAGCTCATTTTCATTTATTCTTATGTCTAAAGGTTTCTTTTCAACAATTACTTTAGGAACCTCAACATTTAGATTAATAACTCCTTTCCCCGCAACCTTTTCTAATATTTCAATTTTACATTCTAAGCTATCAATTTTAGCTTCAATTTCTTTTATTTTTTCTAAAATTTCCTCCAAGCTCATTTAACCTTTCCTCCATGGAATAGGCACCCTATCCAATCTCCATCTAGGTTTAACAATACTTTTTTCAATAGAAATTTCCACACCATGGGTGTAGGCTAAAATCCCTGTCCAAGCTATTTGTGCTCCACAATCTCCGCTGTATTCTTTTGGAACAACATAAAATTTTGCATTATGTTCTTTAGCTATAGTTTTAAGCATAGATTGAAGTCGTCTATTTGTTGCAACCCCACCTGCAAGTAAAAGTTCCTTTTTTTCTGTGAAAGCTAAAATTCTTTCAGCTGTTTCAGCTAAGGCTGTAAAAGCAACTTCTTGAAGGGAATAACTTAAATCTTCTCTTCGCCATTTACCCTCCTTTAGCTTGTTGATAACAGCTGTAAGTAAACCTGAGTAAGATACATTGTTACCTTTTATTGTTAAGGGTAAGTCAACAAATTTTTTTCCTTTTTCAGCATCCACCTCAACAGTTGGACCGCTTGGTGTTGGTAAACCTGCTTCTCTACCATAACTGTCAAGCAAATTTCCAAGAGTTATATCTTCTGTTTCACCAAAAACTCTCCATCTCCCACCTGCAAACGCAACTACACATGTGTGACCTCCTGAAACAAGCACAACCAAGGGGTCTTTGGCTTTTGTTGTTAAAATTGCCAATTCAATATGGCCTATTGCATGATGAACAGGAATAAGAGGAATGTTTAGGTAGGATGCTATGGTTCTTGCTGTTGTTGCCCCTGTTCTTAAACATGGACCTAAACCTGGACCTTGACTAAAAGCAACTATTGAAATATCCTTAGCTTGAATGTTTGCTTTTTTAAGAGCTTCCCTTAAAATTGTTGGAGCTATGGTTGCATGATGCTGAGCACTTTCCCGGGGATGAATTCCTTTACCTAAGGGTGGCTTATAGATGCTTTTTTCATCTGAAAGAATTTTTCCATCAAATGTAACTACACTAACCCCATAAGTGTGGGCTGTACTTTCAATTCCTAGGCAATATTTTTCAGTTTTCATGGTTAAACCTTAACTTATAAAGGGTTAAACCTAAAACTTTCATGGTTAGAAAGGTTTAAGAGTTTTGTTGTTGGGGTTGAGGGTTGATGAAGCTTTTAAGGAGGGGTGCTGAAGCAAACATTTACCTATCCAGTTTTATGGGTAGAAAGGTTGTGGTTAAAAAAAGGATTGGGAAAAACTATAGGATTAAGGAGATAGATAAAAAAATTAGGGATTATCGAACAATTCATGAAGCTAAACTTCTTCATGAAGCTAAAACTGTTGGTGTTTCAACACCCATAATCTATTTTGTGGATAGAAAAAAATTTGAAATCATTATGGAGTATGTTGAAGGAATAAGGTTAAAGGATTATTTGGAAAATGGTGAAATTAATAAAGCCTTAAAATTTTGTTTTCAGCTGGGTAAACTTATTGGAAAACTTCATAAAAACGGAATTATTCATGGAGATTTAACAACATCCAATATAATTTTAACCAAAGATTGGAAAATGTTTATGGTTGATTTTGGACTTGGATTTTATTCAACTACGGTTGAGACTCAAGGTGTAGACTTACATCTATTAAAACAGGTTTTTGAAAGTTTCCATTATAGGATAGCAAAAAAATGTTTTAATGCTGTTTTAGAAGGTTATGGTAGGGTTGTTGGTGAAAAAAGAAAAAAGGAAATTCTGGAAAAAATTGGTGAAATTGAAACAAGAGGAAGATATATTCCACCAGAAGTTAGATTTCACCGTTAATTTTAGAGTAAGGGTAGTCCTCCTGTAACCTTATTTACAAGGTTTATTGGTGCAGGACCCACACCCAAACATGTTATAGTTCCTGGAGGAAGTTCTGTTAATCCTTTATCTTCTACTAAGGCTGTTGGGAGGCTAAGAATTTCAGCTTTTTCCTTTAACCTAAAAAGTTTTTCAACAGAATCAACCTTAACAACAATTTTTCTTTGTCCTTCCTCCAACCATTTTTCCCACCATTCAGGATGAAGTTTTCTAGCTATCTCTGAAGCTAAAACTGCAGCATGAGCTACCTGAACACAAATTTTTCCCATGGAAATTTTTAGGTCTGCTCTTATGATTAGATTTTGGGTAAACTTAAAATCCTCCAATTTTTCCATGTTTCCATCAACATGATAAGATATATATACGTAGTCAAGATTTTTCTGTTTAGTTTAAATTTACCTTGTGCGGGTAGGGATGAGCGAAGTTAAAATGCCAAAATGCAGTTGGTGCAATAAGGTTATCGTTCCTAAAGAAAATTTTGTTAGATTTCCATGTCCAAATTGTGGTGGAGTTATTATAGTTAGATGTAAAAAATGTAGAGAGTTCGGTAGACCCTACAAGTGTCCAAAATGTGGTTTTACTGGACCTTAAAGCTGGGTGGGTTATGTTATGGGTAAGGTTGTAGCATCCTTCAAAATATTTCCATCTGGTGTCGAGGTAAACCTTGAAAAATTAAAAAAAACAATTAAACAAAAACTTCCAGCAGGAGTTACTGTTTACAAGTTTGAGGAAGAACCTTTAGCTTTTGGTTTAAAAGTTTTAATAGCTCACATTATTATTCCTGAAGATATTGAAGGTGAAATGGATAAGGTTGAGGATAAGCTTAAAGAAATAGAAGATGTAAGCCAAATTCAAATTTTAATGGTTAGAAAAGTTTCCTAAAATTTTTCTAGAGTAAAATTAAGTTACCTTCAGGTTTTCCGGTAATTTCTCCATTTTCCATCATAATTTTTCCGTTAACTATGGTGTAGGTGGGGAGGCCTTTAACCTTCCAACCTTCAAAAGGAGTAAGCCTAGTTTTACTATGTAAATTTTCACTTTTAATGGTTGACTCCTTTTTTAAGTTAACTATGGTTAGGTCAGCATCAGAACCAACCTGAATAAAACCTTTTTTAGGATACAAACCAAAAGCTTTTGCAGGATTTTCAGCTGAAATTTTCACATAATGATTGATAGTTAATCTTCCAAGATTAACTTGGGTTAACATTAAAGGTAAAGATGTTTCAACACCAACAAACCCTGTAGCTGCATCCCAAACATCTTTAGCTTTATCCTCAGGTAGATGGGGAGAATGGTCACTTGCAATAATGTCTATGGTTCCATCCAGTAAACCGTACCAAAGATTTTCTTTATCCTCTTTAAACCTGATTGGTGGAACTATTTTTGAAACCAAACCAACTTTTTCAGCTTCTTCAAAACTTAAAAGCAAATAATGAGGGCAAGTTTCACTGGTTAAAAAAATTTTAGAAAGTTGAGATTTAATTTTTCTTAAAACTTCAACACCCATTTTTGAACTTACATGGCAAATATGAACTTTACATCCTGTTTTATGGGAGAAAAAAGCTAATTTTTCTATAGCTTTAGCTTCAGCTAAACTTGGTCTGGATTCAACCCAAACCCTAAAATCTTTTCTTCCGGTTTTTTTAAGGTTTAAAGTTGCTTGTTCAACCAGTTTAGGGTCTTCTGCATGAACAGCAACTCTTAACCCTGTTCTAGCTATAAGTTTAAAAGCTTCAATTAAAGAATTATCATCCAAAGGTTTCCCTAAAACCTTATCCATAAAAATTTTATAACCTAAAACACCAGCTTTAGCTAACTCCTGAATCTTATCCAGATTTTCTCCACAAACACCACCAAAAAAACCAAGATTTACATAGGTTTTTCCCTTAGCCTTCTCAATTTTAAGCCTAAAACTTTCAATGTTTAAAGTTGGAGGATTGGTGTTAGGCATATCAACAACAGTAGTTACACCACCAAAAACAGCAGCCATAGAACCCGTAAAAAAATCTTCTTTACGGGTAAATCCTGGTTCTCTAAAATGAACATGAACATCTATAATTCCTGGTAGAGTTAAATTTTCCTTAGCATCAATAATTTTATCTGCTTTAGGAAGATTTTCATCAGTAGTTATGGCTATAATTTTTCCGTTTTTTACAGCCAAACCAGCTTTAACAATCGTTGAGGAAAAAACAATTTTTGTATTTTTGATGATTAGGTCTGCTTCCAAGTTTTGGCACATTTAATTTTTAATGGTGACGTACTGTTTCATTAAAAATTGTGTCATCTGCAACAGCAACAGCATGTCCTGCTACCCTACGAACCTCACGTAAAATTGCTGTTAATCTTATTGCTGTATGAATATCTTCAACTGTTTCAAATATTCCTGCTGTTA
>NJEB01000036.1 GCA_002254975.1 Candidatus Hecatellales archaeon ex4484_218
CATACTGGACATCTACATGTTTTCGGTTACACAAACTATAAGGGTATTTGGCTTGTAAATTCTGGATGCTGGCAAAAACAAACAAGCTACCAGAAAAAAATGGGGATAACCCCTGTTTTCGGTGTTATACCTATTATCAACCTTAAAACCTTAACCCAAACAACCATAGATTTTAAAAATATGAGCTTATAAGCTAAAAATTTTTTAGTTAACCATCCCTAAACCATGAGCTATAAGATTGGCTACCCTTAAAGGTTCAGGTCTAACACCAAAAACAGTTAAATGTTTAACTAGTTTTTCAGCTTCCTCAACCTTTAAACCAAAACAATAAACATAAACAATTTTCTCGTTAACTTTTAAAGGAGAAGGTTTACCAGCCTTCCTAACAATGCTAAGTCTTTCCATCCAATCTTTGAAGTGTTTTTTAAGTGCAAACTCAACAGCTTTATCATCCGGCTTTTTCGGGTTAACTATCAAAATGGGAACCTTAAATTGATTAAGTATTTTTTCTGGGTCTACTAGGTTAAAACCAGCATAAGCAATTGAAGCCAACATTATAACATCCAATTTATCCCTTATTTTCCGGATAATTTTGGATAAACACATGGTTGCATCCAAACCATCAACAGTAACATAAGATAAAAAAATCTTTTCAATTTTGAAATCATCGGCTAAAACACAAACAAGAAAGGTTTTACCTTTTCTTTTACTCCAAAAAAACTTACTCTTAAAACCTCCATCCTCAACAGCCAAAATCCTAACCATAAACCTCTAAACCTTCCTCTAAAACAGTATAGTCTTCACTAAACCAAAAAATAGTTTTCGTAAAAAGAGGATGGAAGTTTTGGTTAATGAATGCCAGAATTAAACAATTATTCTTTATCCGGAGATTTTTCAGCAGCCTGAAAAGATGGAAGTGGGATATCCGGTAGATTTTCCTTTATTCTTTGTTCAGCAACAGCACTTGCAGCTTGAAGTATTTTTTGGGCTTCCTCATTGTAGGTTTCAAAATCGTAGGAGGCTCCTGTTGCCTCACCAGCTTCAACAACAAGACCATTTAATGTATCCCCAATTACTCCTAGTTCATAGGAAACCTCAGGCATTATCCCTGAAAGCTGATTTTTAAGAGAATGAACAACACCAGTAACAGGTGCCATAGCACCTACAACATCACCAAACTCCCTAATAGTTTCAAGTCTTAAAGTAACCTGTTCAATAGCATGTTGACTTCTAAGCAAAACCCTAAGAACCCTTCTAACCTCCATACATTCATTCGCATAAATTTTAGCTCTTTCCTCATCTCCCCTAGATAAAGCCTCTGAACATTTGTTGAATAAATCACGGTCCTTATACTCCATCTTTCTACCAAGATTTTCCAGTTTTGTTTGGATAACATTCAACCTATAAATTGAATTGGAAAGTCTTTCTTTTAAAGGAGGTTTACGACGAAGCTTATCACCAATCCTCCCAAAAATTGTACTTCTATCCTTTCTTTCCCAGTTTTTTAGAAACTTTGAAGACAAAGCAAATCCCCAACTAACTAGCTTAAAAACATAATATAAAATTTCACAACCAAAAAATACGTAGCAGAAACATTAAAACAAAAAAATTCAACAAAAATTTCATCTAAAAAATGTAAAACTTGCAACCTTAAACCTTAAAAATTTAAAAACAAACAATTAAAAATTACCTTTTAGAAGGACAAAAATTTTTGATAGGGCAAACATCACATTTTGGTTTTAGGGCGCCACAATATCTTTTACCTAAAGTTAAAAGTAAAATATGAGCTTCAGCCCTTTTTTTAGGTGGAATAAGTTTTTCATAAGCAACCCGAACAGAATCATAATTCTTAGAATTTGAAATCTTCAATCTTTTAGCCAAAGTAAATAAATGTGTATCAACAGGGAAAACAGGCATCCCACCTGAAAAAGCTAAAAGAACATCAGCTGTTTTCTCACCAACACCAGGCAAACTAAGTAAAACTTTTCTAGCATCTTGTAAAGGTAAATTGAAAATTTTTGAAAAATCTCCAGAAAATTTTTTTAAAATTTCATTTGAAACTTCCTTAATTCTTTTAGCTTTAATCCTCCATAAACCAGCAGGTTTTATCAATTCCTCAATTTTTCGACTATCAACTTTCACTAGAACTTTAGGAGTTAATTCTAAATTTTTTTCAAGTCTTTTGTATGCTTTAAGACTGTTTTTGTCAGATGTATGTTGACTTAAAATTGTTGCAATCAAAAGTTTGAAAGGGTCTTCAAGACTCCAATCTATCTTCCCAAAATTTTTCTTCAAAATTGTAAGAATTTTAAGCATTTGTTTTTTATCTATTTTTTTCAAGAGGAGCCTCCCTAAAGTTCTAATTCTACTTTCTTCAACTACTATTTTAAGGGTATGGTTGATGGTGTTTCCTAAAACAAGACTTAAATCTATGGAGAAAAACGGAAAAAAATTTAATGTTTATTTGGTTGAATTTGAAAATGCTGTTTTCGGATTCTTTTTTGAAGAGGAAAACTGGAAAATTGGAACCTTAGCAATAGCAACACCTAAAACTAATTTAACAGTTGCATCTTCAACAGTTATTCTTGGTTATAAAAACGCAAATCTTACTCGAATATTAGCTGAGCATCTTGCATCAAAATTTAGAAAAATAGCTTTCTCATCAGTGTTTATTTATCTGGAAAACGATATTCATACCAGTAAAATTCTTCTTGAACTAGCAAAATCAATTGAAGTTTAAAGGGTGAAAACTACTCCTTGAAAAGAATAGGAGAAATTAAAGACCCTGTTCATGGGTACATTCATTTTACAGAAGTTGAAAAGGAAGTTATAGATTCCCCAACCTTTCAAAGGCTAAGAAGAATTAAACAGCTTGCATGTGCAGATTTAACCTATCCAGGAGCAGTACATACAAGATTTGTTCATTGTATAGGTACTATGCATGTATCCGGCTTAATAGGAAACCATCTTATGGAAAAAAATTACATTTCCATTGATGAAGTTCAAAAACTTAGACTTGCAGGATTACTGCATGATGTAGGTCATGGACCATTTTCCCATGTATATGAAGAAATTCTTGACAGATACACCAATCTAACCCATGAAGACCTTGGTGAAAAAATTATTAAAGAAACTGAAATTGGAGATATCTTAGAAAAACATGGATATTCAAAACATGAAATCTCAAAATTAGCTGTTGGAAGACTGGATGTTAAAGAAAAAAAGTTTCTTAATCAGGTTATAGCTGGCCAATTTGCATCAGACATCATGGATTATCTGCTTAGAGATTCCTATTTTGCCGGTGTTGAATATGGCAGATTTGATGTTTACAGGTTGGTTGAATCTTTAGACCTTGTTGACAATAATCTAGCTGCAGATTATTCTGGAGCTTTTGGTGTTTTGGAAGCTTACATAATTTCTAGGATAGAAATGTTTAATGTTGTTTATTTTCACCGGACAGTTAGAGCAGCCAATGTTATGCTTGCACGTTCTATGGATTTTGCTCATGAAGAGTTAGGATTATGTCCTGTAAAATCATTAGAAGAATTTTTACTGCTTGATGATTACAAAACAATGTTAGCCCTAGAATCCCTTAAAAATGAAACAAAAAACAATCTTGTAAAAGCCTACAAAATTTATTCGCATCTTAAAGAAAGGAAACTTTTCAAGAGCACCTATGAGTTAATTATCCATCAAAGAAATGATTTTTTCACAAATTTAATCAATAAAGTTTCAATAAGAAAGAAAATTGAAGCTGAGATAGGTGAAAAAGCAAAAGTAGACCCAGATTATGTTGTTATTGATGTACCCCAACTTTTATCAGTTCCAATTAACCCTGCTGAAAGAAAAAGGTCTGAAATCCTGGTTTATAAAAAAACCCCAGAAGGAAAGAAAACCCAAAGAATAAGGGAAATTTCACCCTTCTTATCCTCTCTCTCAGAATTTATAGATATTGTCAGAGTTTATACTTTACCTGAATACCGTAAAAAAGTTACAGAAGCCTGCGAAAAAATATTAAGTCCCAAATCTTTATCTGAGAGAATTTCCATGTAACCAAAACTATCCAAAAAATCGAACACTCATACACGATTAAGACAAAAATTTTTTAACGGTTAAATTGAATACAAAATAGTATCCATTGAAATAAAGAGTTGAATGAAAGCTTTGGAAATCAAAAAAAGCATTCAAAACGTAATAAAATCAATGGAAAGAGACCCAATTTTAAAAATACTTTTAGAAAATAGCCATTTGACTAAAATACAGCTAGAAACTTTTTTAATTGACATTTTGTCAAAATATAATCAAGAAAATAGAATAAAATCTGAAGAAAAGACTTATTTTAGAATTAGGGGAAAAGTTAGCAGAGGTTCTTTCAATAGAACGTTGAAACAAGCCAAAAAAAACATAATAAGGTCAATTTACACGATTTTACTCCTTGGATACCTTAAAATAGCTGATTCAACAACCTTAATTTTACGGCATCTAGAGATTTCAAACAGACTAAGAGAATATGTTGAAATGCAAAAAGAACTAAGAGAGAATGTTGAAGGGAGAAACATGGTAAGAATAATACAAGAAGAATTGGAGAAAGCTTTGAAAGAAGAAATTTAAGATAAATAACATGTGACATTATGTGACATCACAAATCACAAGGGCCACATCACACATCACAGTTAACATCAACTGTGACCTAAAATAGCAAAAAAATAAAGAAATTAAGCTCAATTCATGGATTAAAAAACAAAAATATGGGTTATTTTGGGCGAGAAAGAAGCTGTGATGTTAAACGTGACATTTATATGTGATGTTGTGCTACATGTGATTTGTGATGTGATGTCACATGTAACATAGATTGATGGTGGTAGACTTGAATTTAAGTTTTGAGTTTCTTATTCTTCTATGCGTGTTTTTAGCCGGATTGTTAATAGTTACTGCTTATTTTCGGGGGAAATGGTTAAAATTTTTGAAATATAATGCCCCTAACGACTTAATTCAATTGGTTGTTAACACATTAAATCAAAGGATAAAAGAATTAAATGGTAAAGTTGAGGATTCCATCTCAAAATTAGAAACCTATTTTTTAAAGGTAGAGGAATTAAAAGAGAGGGGGGAAGAAAATTCAGAAAAGATTAGAGAGCTTGCAGATGGGTTAAAAGATACCTTAAGAGCTCAAATTAGTTTAGCGAGGATGTTAAGGGTTCTGGACGAAAAGGTTCTTGGTTTGTCAAGGAAAATGGAAAAAAATATTTTTAAACAGAGTTTACCTGAAAAGAAGCTTGATGTTGAAAAAGGGAGTAAATTTTTATCTCTTACAAGAAATCATGGAATGGGGCTTGCAGGTTTAACTCCAACCGAAATGAAGGTTCTTCGTGTTTTAGCTACTAGTGGACCTAAAACAGCTTCAGAAATCAGGGAGGTTATAGGTAAAACTAGGGAGCATTCAGCAAGATTGATGAAAAAACTTTTTCTTGAGGGATATGTTGAAAGAGATACCTCAACCATCCCATACCTGTATAAGTTAAGTAGTAGAATAAAAGAAAATTTTGAATTTTCAACTGAAGAAAAACCCTAAACTCCACCCCTTTTTTTCCATTGGAAAAACATTTAACTGTATAATGAAAAAATTTAATGTAAAAAACTATACACTGCTAACTAAAACTTTAGATGATAAGGTTAATATTTTAAGCTCCCAATATTTAGCATCCGGGTAGCTAA
Organism: Candidatus Hecatellales archaeon ex4484_218; assembly: GCA_002254975.1. Taxonomy (GTDB): domain Archaea; phylum Thermoproteota; class Bathyarchaeia; order Hecatellales; family Hecatellaceae; genus EX4484-218. The sequence goes on from NJEB01000036.1 coordinate 5,716, forward strand.
TTTTTCTAGTTTTCCAGTGGAAACAAAGGGGTGGAAGGATGAATGCTTTAAAACAATTTGTTTCTTTTATTCCTAAAGATGAAAGAATTAAACTTTTTGTTAACTTTTATAGGGAATATGGATTTAGTTCAAGAGAGGTTGCTAAAATTTTAGGGATAAATATTCGTAGAGTTTATTTTTATCTTCCTAACAAAAAAAGAAAAATCCGTAATTATCCTAATGATGAAATAACCTATCTTATTTTAAAAAATTTTTTGGAAAAAAACCCTAAAAAGGCGTTTATTTATCTTAGAGACATATACAATCGATTTAATAAGCTTAGAACTACCATTATCCTTAAAGAGGTTCATCATGAAATTAACAAACTTTACGATATAATGTTGTAATCTCAAAAAGTTTTTAACCCTTATTTTAAAAGTAATTTAAAACTTGGAAATCCTTATCTAATTAAAATCCATTTTTAATTATTTTCCCGGAAAATCCAAAGTATCCTTTAGCTTTAATTCATGGATTTTTCCATCATTTTTTGATCTTCATGATCTATCTTTTTCTTTTGTGTT
>NJEB01000037.1 GCA_002254975.1 Candidatus Hecatellales archaeon ex4484_218
AACTTCTGGATGAGAAGGGTGGAAAAGATATTATTTTGCTTGTTGGGGGAACAATTCCTCTTGAAGATATTGAATTTTTGAAGAAAGAATGTGGTGTAACTGAAGTTTTTGTTCCAGGTACAACAATTCAATCGATCGTTGATTGTATCCTTAAAAATGTGAAAAGGAAAATGGAAGGTTAAACTTTTCTAACATAAACATCTCCAGCAACAACTCTTCTTATTAAGCCATCCTCAAGTTTAACAAGTAAAAAACCATCTTCATCTACATCAATAGCTTCCCCTACAAAAGTTTCCTTATAAGAGACAATCTTAACCTTACAACCTAAAATACTGGAAAGCTTTTTCCATTCATCCAAAATTTGGTTAAAACCTCCTGCTTCAAAAATGTTGTAAGCTTTTTCCATTTCAACCAAAAAATTTTGAACAAATTCAACCCTTGAAACTTTCTTACCTAAGGCTTGACTGATTGAAATTGCTGTTTCAGCAAGTTTAGGTTGAACTTTCCTAAAATCAAAATTAATGTTTACTCCAACCCCAACAACCATATAGTTTACTCTATCAGCTTCACCACTTGCTTCAACAAGAATACCACAAACCTTCCGGTTTCCAATTAAAACATCGTTTGGCCACTTAATTTTTGCATCCAAATTATACATTTTTCTTATGGTTTTTGCAATTGCAACAGCAACTAAAAGAGTTATTTTTTGAGCATGTTGAGGTGGAATTTTTGGCTTCAAAATAATTGAAAGCCAAACACCACCAAAAGGTGAAAACCATTCACGTCCAACCCTACCCCTACCTTGAGTTTGTTTTTCAGCAACAACGATAGTTCCTTCCTCATAACCTTGAATAGCAAGTTTTTTCGCAATTTCTTGGGTTGAAGTAACTTCTTTAAAATGGAAAATTTTGCATCCAAACTTTTTTGTTTTTAATCCAGCTTTAATTTCATGTGGAAAAAGTAAATCTGGTTTTTCCACAAGTCTGTACCCAAGGTTTGGTTTTCCTTCAATTTTGTAGCCTTTCCTTTCTAAAGCCTTGATATGTTTCCAAATAGCTGTCCTAGAAATATTTAGTTTTTTACTTAACTCCTCACCTGAAACATAGTTTCCATTTCTTAGTAAAGCTAAGATTTTTTCCCTAACCAAACCGTTAACCAAGAATATTTCATAGGTTAACGATTAAAAATTTTACTCAAATTTTCCTTTTAATAGGAACGTTTTTCCTTATTATATATCCACAACATAGTTTTCTGACATAAACCACATAATTTTCCCCATCAATTTTTTCATAAACCTTATTTGGGCTTCTTTTTCCACATCTTGGACATAATTCAACCAAAACCTTGTTTTTCTCCTTTAAAATTTCATACCCTAAATATAGGGCTTCATCCACATTTCCAGGTTTTAAATTTTCTTTTACCTGCCATTCATCCAAGATTTTTGCCGCATAATTTTTTGCTTGGCTTAAAAATCTTATTTTATCCAAAATTTTAAATGTTTCATCAATTTTTATGTTTGGTTTTACTGTTAGGATAAATTTTTTGTATGGTGTTGAATAAATTTCAAAATCTACACCTCTAATTAATCCTTTTTCAAGTAATAGGTGGTTTAGAAGTGAAACTTCAAAATGTTCTAGGTAATCCACAATTTTAAACATTCTTCTAGGTAGATGACTTAGGGGATATGGTGGTTTTTGACTTAAGCTTAATTCAATTCTTCTAAATTTTTCAACATCAATTTTAAGCATTAAAAAAACGAAAAACCTAAATCTTTCATCTATTTTTTGAAGCAAAAACTTGTTTAACATTGTTCTAAAGTTAAGATTCACCAAAAATATTTTAAGGTTTGTTTTTTAACCGTAACCCATTAATAGTTTAAACTTGACCTTAAAAACAACAATTAAAAGTGAGCCTTTTTTGAACCTACCAAAAAATAGTTTAGTTGTTCAAGCAATGGAAAAAATCTTAAAGCAAATAGGTTTAATCTAATCTAACCAAAATTTTTTCTTAAAGAAATTTTTTTAGATGCTTTTCGTTTCAACTTTAAACCACAAACAGGACAATTTTCACCAAAATTTATGGATAAAAACTTTCTTCCACAACCTGGACAATACCAAATCCATTCAATCTGATTTTTTATCCCTTTACCTGAAAGATAAATATAATCTATTTTTAGATGTTCAGCAACATTTTGAACCGAAAAATCATCACTAATAATTGTTGGTTTAAATCCTTTAGATTTTAATTCTAAAGCTAAAGCTAAAATACTTAAATCAGCCTTAGAAAGTTTAAGTTTATCTCCAGTTTTTTCAGAAACTTTTTTTGCTTCATCCAAAAAATCTTTTGTTGGAGATAAAACATTCAACTTTTTAAGGTAAATTGCTGTTGAGTATTTAAGTTGAACCCAATAACTACTTAATTCTTCCACAACTTCTGGAGTTGTAAATAGTTTTAAATCTAATTGAAGAGGCTCTAAACCCATAATAAAGGCTGAACTATCCAAAACCAAAACTTTTTCTTTGTTTAGCAACCTAATCAACAGTAAATTTAAGGTTAAACCTTAACTAATAGTTTTGGTAGAAAACTAGAAGGGAAGATCTTGTTCAAAAAAATAGTGGTAACTTCAAGATTAGACCGTGAGGATGCTGTTAGTTTAGCTGAAAAAATAGTTCAATTTATTCGGGAAAAAGGTTTAAAACCTATTCTTGAAGTTCAACTTGCTTCAAAACTTGGTGAAAAAGGGGTTCCATTGGATAAGGTTGATGGAGATTTAGTTGTGGTTGTTGGTGGAGATGGAACTGTTCTTTGGGTTGTCCATAAGATTAATGGTAGGATGCCATTGTATGTTGTTAAAGTTGGAAAGGTTGGATTTTTTGCTGATACTATTCCAACCAAAGTTTTTACTTCTTTAGAAAAAATATTTAGTGGAAAATTTTTTTATGATGAATGTTTGATGCTTAAAACAAATTTGGATATGCCTGAAGCCTTAAACGAGGTTAGAATTGGAACAATTATCCCCCAACAAATGATGGAGATTAGTGTTTTTGTTGATGAAGTTAAAATTGCTGAAGATAGGGTTGATGCTGTTGTTGTAGCAACACCTGTAGGGGCTTCAGCCTATGCTTTAAGTGCAGGTGCAAACATAGTTGACCCTAGAGTTGAAGCTTTTTTAATAGCCCCAATTTGTCCTTTATCCTCAAACTTTAAACCTTACATTGTTCCTTCCAATGTTAAAATTTCCATTAAACCTGAAAGCAAAATGAAATACCTAGTTTTAATCGATGGTCAAATTCAAAAAATCTTTAAACAACCTTTAAACATCCAAATTTGGAAATCTGAGAAAAAAACAGTTTTTCTAAGAACAGAAAAAAATTTTTATGAAAGACTTAAAAGAAGACTTAAAACTTCCTGTGTTGACTTCTAAGAAAAATTTTAATTAGCTTGAATTTGTTTTTAAAGATTAAAGTGGAGAAAAATGAGTAAACCAGTTGATGTTGGTTCTATAAAAGAAGGCCAATATATTATCATAGATAATGAACCTTGTAAAGTTGTTGAATATGAAAAATCTAAACCAGGAAAACATGGCTCAGCAAAAGCAAGAATTGTAGCTATAGGAGTTTTTGACAATGTTAAAAGAAGTATAGTAAGCCCTGTAGATTCAAAAATTGAGGTCCCTATTATTGAGAAAAGAGCAGGTCAAATTATTTCTGTAAATCCAACAACTATTCAACTAATGGACCTTGAAACCTATGAAATTTTTGAAACAAATATTCCTGTTGAAGAGGAAATAAAATCAAAAATTTCAAGTGGAGCTGAGGTTGAATATTGGAAAATTTTAGGTAGGGTTAAGATAGTTAGAGTTAAGGGGTAGATTAACATCCAAAAAAATGATGATTCACTAAAAAAAATTGTTCAACAAATGGATGTTCATTGGAATGTTAAAGTTTCAGAGCTTGTTCAAGCTATGGGATCCTCTGGTGTTTTAGGTGCTGGTAGAGTTGCTAAAGCAACAAAAATATTGGCTGAAATGTTTTCCAACCCTGAATACACAGTTTTTATTTCTTTAGCAGGACCGGTTGTTGTTGGCGGGTTAAGAAACATTATTTCCAAACTTTTAAAAGAAAAACTTGTTAAGGCTATAGTTAGTAGTGGTGGAAATTTAACTCATGACCTAATAGAATCTATAGGGTTTAAACATTTAAAAGGTAAAATGTATCCTGATGATGTAAAACTAAGCCTAAAAGAGATTGGTAGAATTGGGGATGTTTATGTTGAACAAAAAGCATTCCAAGCTTTAGAAAAAAAAGTTTACAAGATGCTGGATGATTTTTTAAAACAACATTCAACCAAAACTTTCCCCCTTTACCAGCTTCTTAAAGCTTTTGGTTTGATGGTTAAAGATGAAAACTCAATTTTAGCTTCAGCCTCAAAAGTTAATGCTCCAATTTTTTCACCCGGAATTTTTGATTCTATGCTTGGTTACCATCTATGGACTTATGGAAGACTTAAAGGATTAAAGATTGATTTCTCAATGGATATGGAAAAAATGGCTGAAATTATTTTTGAATCAAAAAAGATTGGTGTTATTATTTTGGGTGGAGGTTTACCTAAACATTTTGTTTTAGGTGCAAGTATGCTTAAAGGTGGTGTTGATGCTGCCATACAGATAACCATGGACAGACCTGAAACAGGAAGCTTGTCAGGTGCACCCTTAGAGGAGGCAATTTCATGGAAAAAAGCAAAAATTAAAAGTAAACTTGTAACTGTTATTGGAGATTTTACCATTATTTTCCCTTTAATTGTTGTTGCAGCTTTATCTAACCTAAAAAGGTCAAGGAAAAGTTAATGTTAAGGAGAAAATATAGGTTAGGTTGGAGTTTAACCTATGGTTTTAGAAAAGCTAGGTTCAACTTTACAGGAATCTTTGAAAAAGATTCTTAGGTTAAGTGTGGTTGATGAAGCAACCATAAAAGAACTTGTAAGAGATATTCAAAGAGCTCTACTTCAATCAGATGTAAATGTCCATTTAGTTTTAGAATTATCCAAAAAAATAGAGAATAGGGCTTTTCATGAAAAACTTCCACCAGGGCTTTCAAGGAAGGAACATTTAATAAAAATTGTTTATGATGAATTAACAAAATTTCTTGGAGAAAAACCTGCAAAAATTCCTGTTGAAGTTGGAAAAACAAATGTTTTAATGCTTGTTGGGATTCAAGGTTCAGGTAAAACAACAACATCCGTAAAAATAGCTAGATTCTTGAAAAAAAGAGGAATAAAATCTGCTCTTGTTTGCGCTGACACTTATAGACCTGGAGCTTATGCTCAACTTAAACAGTTAGCAAACCTTGCCGGAGTTCCTATTTATGGGGATGAAAACCTTAAAGACCCTATAAAAATAGCTAAAGAAGGTGTTAAAAGATTTAGTGAAGAAAAATATGATGCAATTATTGTTGATACAGCTGGAAGACATAAAGATGAAAAAAGTTTAATTGAGGAGATGAAAATTTTAGCTGAAACAATTAACCCAAACCATATTATGTTGGTTGTTGATGGAACAATTGGGCAACAAGCAATAGTTCAAGCAAAAGCTTTTAATGAAGCAACAAAAATTGGGTCGATTGTTGTCACAAAACTTGATGGTTCAGCTAGAGGTGGAGGGGCTTTATCAGCTGTTGCGGCAGTTAATGCTCCAATAACCTTCATAGGAACAGGTGAAAAAATTGAGGATATAGAACTTTTTGACCCACCAAGATTTGTTGGACGTTTGTTGGGTATGGGAGATTTAAAATGGTTGATTGAGAAAGCAAAAGAAGCTGAAATTACTATGCCTGAAAAAAAGGCTAAAGCAATTTTAAGTGGAAAATTTACCTTAGAGGAGCTTTATGAAGAAATTGAGAAGGTTAGACGGCTTGGACCTTTAAGCAAAATTTTTAGGATGATTCCTGGTTTAGGTTTTCAATTAGATGATTCGATGCTTCAACTTACCGAAGAAAAAATTCATGGTTGGAAAGCGATTATCCAATCTATGACAAAGGAGGAACGTGAAAATCCAAAAATTTTGAATGCTTCAAGAATTAAAAGAATTGCTAGAGGTTCAGGTAGAAGTGAAAAAGAAGTTAAGGAGCTTATTCGTCAATTTGAAGCAACCAAAAAAATGATGAAAAGTTTAAAACGAAGACGTTTACC
>NJEB01000038.1 GCA_002254975.1 Candidatus Hecatellales archaeon ex4484_218
AGTATTCCTCATCTACTTCTTTTAATTCTATTAATACCAACAGAACTTCTACACTAAGTTTGAGAACATTTTTCTTTTTTCGTGGTACAAACCTAGCTTCTGTTGTTAACGTGGAAAGGGGTCGTTAAATATGCAAAAACTCTGTCAAATATTGTTTATGTTGAAGATGCTGATGCTGAACTAATAATTTCTGCATGTACCTCATGCAAATTAACGCTTATGGATGCTATTTCAATCTTGGAAAAGAAAATATTAGGCTTATACCTGAAAAAAGTATGGGGAAATTTATTTATAAGTGCATCTGTTGCATTTTGTACCTGTGGAGGTTTACTTGAACAAAAAATTGATTTTAAAGCTTTAAGCGAATCGGTGAAAAACCTAAAAAAATAGTTATGGTTCAATGTGTAGGTTCAAGGGATAAATCAACTCATATCTATTGTTCAAAAATTTGTTGTGCTGTAGCTTTAAAAAATGCAAGAAGCATTCTTCAGAAAAATCCTGACACAGAGATTACAATTTGTTATAAAGATATTAGGCTTGCTGGAAAGGATTATGAACATTATTATGTTGACTGTCAAAACATGGGTGTAAACTTTATCAATGGAGATGTTTTAGAGGTTAAAGAAGACCCTGAAACAAAAATGCTTAAACTAAAAGTAAAACCAAAATATGGAGAAGAGGTTGAATTAGAAGCCGACCTAGTTGTTTTAACATGTGCTTTAGTTCCAGCTAAAGGTATGGAGGAGCTTGCAAGAACCTTAAACTTAAGCCTTTCCCCAGATGGATTTTTCATGGAACTTCATCCTAAACTGGCTCCTGTTGATACAAATGTTGATGGAATCTACATTTGTGGAGTATGTGTTGTTGAATGCCCAGCTAGAGCCATCCAACTACGCCATTACAAAGATGACCAGATCTTTGCTGCTGTTTCAGGAGTTTTGAAGGAGGTGTAAAGGTTGGAAAAGAAAGATTTTGAACCTGTTATTGTTGCTTTTTGTTGTTGGTGGTGTGCTTATGGTGCATCAGATTTAGCAGGTTCAAGTAAAATGGATTACCCAACCAATATTCGAATCGTAAGAGTTCCATGTTCTGGAAGAGTTGACCCACTCCATATTCTCCATGCTTTTAAGGAAGGAGCTGATGGGGTTATGGTGGCTGGATGTTTAAAGGATGGGGGATGTCACTATATTGATGGAAATATGAAGGCTGAAAAACGGGTACTTCAACTAAAAAACAAATTGAAGGAAGTTGAGTTTAGTATTATTGAATCTCCCAGATTTTTTGAAAAATTTCTTGAAGGAAAACCTGCTGAGGAAGCCCCTCGAATAACTGAGCGTATTTGTGGGATTTGTTTTGTAGACTATCATTTAGCTTCGGTTAAGGCTGTTGAGGATGCTTGGAACATAACTATTCCTGAAACAGCTCTTCTACTTAGAAAAACCATTCATTATGCTGATTTTGTTACAAGTCATATGCTTCATATAGCCTTCCTATGTTTACCGGATTTAGTAGACATTGAAGAAAGAAACTTTCTAGGATTAGCTAAAGTAAAACCTAACCTTGTAAAATTAACCATCAATCTTCATGAATACGGGAACAAGGTTGTTGGAGAAATTGGAGGGAGAATTATTAATCCGGTAACAGCTATTCCGGGAGGTATAGCTAAACCTTTAACCCAAGAACAAAAAGATAAACTGTTGACTGAAACTTCTCAAGCCTTAAAAGATGTTAAACAATTTACAGATGAAGCCTTAAGCTTGATGGAGAAAAAAGCTGAAATTCTAAGTTATCCTGTTACCGGAACCTACTATATGGGTTTAGTTAATGATGGTTGGCATGAAATTTATGATGGAAACCTTAAAGTTGTAGATGCAAAAGGAAAACAGGTTTACCAGTTTAAAGCTCAAGAATATCTTGAATACATAGCTGAAAAAGTTTCAGACCATTCTTTTGTTAAACTTCCATTTCTTAAAAAAATAGGTTTTCCAAAAGGAATTTATAGAGTTGGACCCTTAGCACGTTTAAACGTTATGGAAAAAATTAGTGGAAGTTTAACTCAAAAATACTTAAAATCATACGTAAAAATTTTTGGAAAACCTAGCAATCATTTAATGGCTTATAATGCTGCAAGAATGATTGAAGTAGTTAATGCGATTGAATCTATTCAGGAACTTTTAAACAATGAAAAAATTACAAGTGAAAATGTTAGAGTTCCAGTTAAAGAAAAAGCTGGTGTAGGTGTTGGAATTGTTGAAGCACCACGAGGGGTTTTAATCCATAATTATCAAACAAACAATGATGGAATAATAGTTAATGCAAACGTTCTCTCCAACCACCCACAATGCACCGTCTATAGAAGCTAATGTTCAAGCATTGGTTGAATATCAATTAGAGGAACTTTTAAAACAAAAAAATGAGGATGCATTATGGAAGCTAGAAACTCTTATCAGAGCTTATGACCCATGCATATCCTGTGCAACCCATCTAGTAAAAATAGTTAAAGAATAAACCTAAAAATCATCCAAAATTTTTTTAACAGTTTCTTTTGTTTTAAGTATTTCTTCAAAACCATATCTGGGATTTATTTCTATGGTTAAAGGACCATCATAATCTTCATCCTTTAACCTTTTTAAGAAAATTTTAAGATTTTTATTATCCACATCCAACTTTCCCTGAAGAAAACTACCTAAATGAACATTTTCTAATCTATTAGCAAATCTGCCAAGAAAATCAAAAGTTTGGTTTACAGATTGAGCATGACAAAAATCTAACGTTACACCTAAGCTTCCATCATCAATTAAATCCAAAATTTCTTTAAACTCAAAAATAGTTTTACCAAAACCCTCAGAATTTAAGGAAGCATTTTCTAAAGCTAATTTTACATTTAACCTTTTAGAGTAATCTTTAAGCCTATCAAAAATTTTTAATAAAAATTTTTTCCTTAAATTTTTAGGTAATTTTCTGGAAACGTAAGAATGAACTACAAGTATTTTAGATGAAAGTTGAGATGCAAAATTTAAGGAAACCTTTCCATATAAAATCGCCAAGTCCACTTCATCCTCATTTTTGGCATAAAGAGTTGCAGCATGAACAGATAAACAATTTAAACCATAAAAATTGATAAGATTTTTAACCCTATAAACTGATTCTTCAGATTCATTTTCAACACACTTCATGTTAAACTCCAAATTTTCAAAACCAAGCTTTTTAACTAAACCTATACTTTCATCCAAGGGATACCTGTAAAAAACCCAATTAGATAAGCTTAACTTCAACCCTAAACATTTCCACCTACTTTTCTTCATCTTTTTTTGGAACAAAAAATTCACATTTCGAAACCACAAGTTTTCCCTCAATTCCATCTAAATTTCTAATTAACCATCTTCTACATTTATCATTTCCACATTTTTCACATAAACCTTCAAGTCGAATATTCAAACTTTTCACCCCAAAGATTTGGTTTAAGTTTGAACATAAAATTCCCATTCACACCAAACATTTTTAGGATGAGGGTCTGGTGGGGCTGTTAAACATTTAACCTTAAATTTTGGGTTAATTGTTTCAGCAAAACTTGAAAGAAAAATTGTTCCCAAAGGTTTACATGGGAATTCTTTTTCACCCATTTTAATCCTTGTTTTTTGAGGAACACAATCTAAAACTCTCATAATAATCTTATCTTTTGTTTGTTCTTTAACATCGATTTTTTGGATTGTACTCCAAACAATAAATTTTAAAGCTTTAGCAAGGTCTTGAAGATTTTCGCCTTTTAAATTTAAAGTCTTCATTATTCTTTTAGCCATAATTGGAGCCATAGCTTTAGAAACCTTAAAATTTATTTTTTTAGCAACCTCAACCCCAAATTCTTTTTCAATGGTCGAAAACCATAAACTATCAACAGTCCACCAATTTTTGTTAAAAAGTCTAAAAATCTCTAAAATCTTATTTTTTGGAAACTTTTTAAGCTCATCCTCCAACAAGAGGCTACACCCAAAAAATGTTGGATGGAGTTAATGGATAACCAATGTAATTTTAACCCTTAACACAACCTAAAGGTGTTAATCTTACAAGTTTTGTTGCTATTCCAACTTGATGAGAAACTTCAGCCACCCTATCAACATCCTTATAAGCTTCTGGAGCTTCTTCAGCAACAACAGTCATACTTGCAGCCCTAACAAGAATTCCTTTTCTTTCAAGTTCACGTTTAACCTCATAACCAACAAATCTTTTTGTTGCAGCAGCTCTACTCATATATCTACCTGCACCATGAGCAGTTGAACCAAAACTAATTTCCATAGCCTTCCTACTACCCAAAAGAATCCATGAACTTGTTCCCATCGTTCCAGCTATAAGTACCGGTTGACCAATCTCCCTATATTTTTTAGGTAAGGCAGGATGCCCAGGTGGAAAAGCTCTTGTTGCACCTTTTCGATGAACCCAAACTTTTCTAACCTTACCTGTTTCATCAACAATATGCTCCTCAATTTTGCAGATGTTATGGGCTACATCATAAACTAACTCCATTCCAAGCTTATCTGCTGATTGACCAAAAACTTCTTCAAATGCTTGACGAACCCAATGGGTTATACATTGTCTATTTGTAAAAGCATAGTTAACAGCTGCAGCCATAGCCTTAAAATAGTCTTCAGCTTCTGGAGTTTTCCCATAGGTGCATGCAAGCTCCCTATCAGGAATCTTGATGTTGTATTTTCTTACAGCTCTTTCCATCACTCTTAAATAATCCGAGCAAACCTGGTGACCAAAACCTCGAGAACCAGTATGGATCATAACTGTAACTTGGCCTTCTTCTGTAATTCCTAAAATTTTTGCTGTTTTTGGGTCGTAAATTTTGTCTACACGTTGAATTTCAAGAAAATGGTTTCCACTTCCAAGAGAACCAAATTGAGGGGCCCCCCTACTTTTTGCTGTCTCAGAAACCTTTGATGGGTCAGCTTCCTCCATACAACCATTTTCTTCACATACTTCAGCATCCTCACTCCAACCATAACCTTGTTTTATAGCCCAATTAACACCTTCAACAATCGGTTTGTCAAGTTCACGTGGGGAAAGCCTAATTTTTCCTTTACTTCCAAGACCGGATGGAACAAGCCTAAAAATCATCTCTAAAAGTTTGGCTAGTTTAGGCTTTACATCTTTTTCTGTCAGATTTGTTCTAAGAAGCCTAACACCACAATTTATATCGTATCCTACACCTCCAGGACTAATTACACCCTCATCATAATCTGTTGCTGCAACTCCACCTATAGGAAAACCGTAACCTTCATGTCCATCAGGCATCGTTAACGCATGCTTGTAGATTCCGGGAAGGGTAGCCACATTAGCACATTGTTCTAAAGTTCTATCAGTTTTCATTTTTTCAAGCAAAACTCGGTCAGCATAAACAATACCATGAACCCTCATATCAGACCTATATCTGGGTATTTCCCAAGTGTAATCGTTGATTCTGTTTAATGGGATCTCAGGCAAATTTAACCCTCCAAAAATTTTTAAATTTAGTCTTATATACGTATTCTGAAACGGTTTAAAATAAAGCTATCTAGTGAACCAATACGAATTTTAATGTTAAACTTTAAAGTTTCATTTTTTCATACATTTTTTCTAAAGTCCAACGGATAGAATTTTTTAAGGTTGTAATTCTACGTTCATCTTTAATGTTTCTAATGACAATTCCCTTTAAAATATCTCCTTCCTGTAAAACTCTATAGGTTAAGATTTCATCTGGGGTTATTGTTCCAGCCATAGCTTCATTTCTATCTTTTGAAACCATTCCATTAAGAACTTTTCCTATCAAAAACTGGTTGAAAGGAGGAATGTTCACGTTAAATTTTATGGTTTCAGATGGTACAACTTTAAGCTCATTATTTTCAAGGTATATTGTGGCTAGTAAAGTTCCATCTGTAGCCTTTAAAGGAATAACTTGCTTAACTGAAGGTGTGGGAGGAGAAACCTCTACCGTTGCTGGTTTTGGAGGGAGAGTTTCAGCAACCTTAAAACTTTTTTCAGAAATCTGCTTTTCAACTAAAGCTAAAATTTGGGTTAAATTTTCCAATTCTCTTTTATATTTAACAATTTTTCTTTCAAGTCTTTCTTTGATTTTTAGAAGTTTTTCGATTTCCTCCTTCTCACTCAAAGTAATCTACCAACTTTACATAGATTTTTCTCAT
>NJEB01000039.1 GCA_002254975.1 Candidatus Hecatellales archaeon ex4484_218
TGAATTCATGTATTTTTTAACTTTGATGGAAGCTGAAGCTTGGAAAAACGGTAGTCATGTCGAGGCATACAAGTATTTGGAAGCTGAAGATGAATTTATGTCTAAACATTTAGCTACATGGGTTTCTGATTTTCGTCAATGCGTAGAGAAAAATGGAAAAATCATTTTTTATAAGGCAGTTGCATGTGTTTTAGAAAGGTTTGTTAAAATGGATTTAAAATTTATTCAATCCACCCTAAAAAAGAGAGAAAATTTTTTCAAACCTGAATTCTACAAATAAACTTTAAATGTTTGATGGATTCATAACCTTTTTAGTGGTTAATAATGATAATCGGGCAAGAATGGATAATCATAGCGGTAATTGCTGTTATCCTAATTTTTGGTGCAAAAAAGCTTCCTGAACTTGCTAGAAGTATAGGAAGAGCCAGAGGAGAATTTGAAAGGGGGAAAATAGAGGTTGAAAAAGAATTAAAAGAGGTTGAAACTTCAAAACCTACCAAAGAAACTCTTATGAAGATTGCTAAGGATTTAGGTATAGAAACTGAGGGGAAAAGTGAAGAAGAAATTAGACAGGAAATAGCAAAAAAGGTTGGTTAGATAGGCTGTAGACCTTCTTGGAACTTTTTAAGTTTATTTTTGGGAAATCTTTAAGGTGAATGCTGTGGCAGAAGAATCTAAAACACCAATTTTGGAACATATTGAGGAGTTGAGGGTTAGGCTTATCTACATCATTGTTACTGTTGGAGTTATAGCGCTTTTTTGTTTTATGTTTAACATTAGAAAGGTAAGTTTTTCAGATTACTCTATCTACTATCCTTACCCAGATATATTTAACAGTATAGCAGCTACAGTTTATAGAAAGCTCCAAATAGACCTTTTGCCTGAAGGTGTAAAAATAATTCAAACAGCTCCAGCTCAAGCTATGTTAGCCCTTCTGTATATTTCACTTTTTCTTGGAGTTATCTTTGGAATGCCTATGATTGTTTACCAGATTGTTAAGTTTATTGCACCAGCTCTTTACCCTCATGAAAAAAGAATGATTCTAAGGATGATTTTACCTTCAACAGCCCTTTTTATTGGTGGATGTATCTTCTCCTATTACCTGTTAACACCATTTACACTTTATTTTCTCTACAGGTATGGATTTGCTGCAGGAATCGTAACCTACCTAACGATGGATGAATTTATATCTTTTGTTGTACTTTTTACATCAGCTTTTGGTTTAGCTTTTCAACTACCAATTATAATGTTTCTACTATCAAAGGCAAATATTGTTGAACCGAAATTTTGGAAGGACAATTTTAGAATTGCTGTATTTATTATGTTTCTTTTTGGAGCTATTATAACTCCTGATGGTAGTGGTGTTACTATGTGTCTTGTTGCCTTACCTATGATTGGATTATATGCTATAGGTTATCTTTTAATTACCCGAAATATAAGGGATTAATTAAGCAAAAGAAAAGTTGATAATTGGTCTACGTAAAAAAATATTAGTGGTGTAAAATTTTGGCTCAAATACTTGGACAAGAATGGCTTATTCTTATATTTATTGCAATCATACTACTTTTTGGAACAAAAAAACTACCTGAGCTTGCAAGAAGTTTGGGTAAAGCTAAAGGTGAATTTGAGAAGGGAAGAAGGGAAATTGAAAGGGAATTAAAAGAAGTATCAAAACCTATGAACCTTGGGTCCAGTGGTGAAGATTCCTTGTTAAAAATCGCTAAGGAACTTGGCATAAAAACTGAGGGAAAAACTGGGAAGGAAATTAGGGAAGAAATAATAAAAATGGTTAAGGAAAAAAGATGATTTGACAAAATTAAGTTTACATGAGTTGGAGTTGCCAAAGATAATAGATTTTGGCTTATTTCTTAAATGTTTTACCAAAAAAGGTTTTGGTTGTTGGATGTAAACATTATTTCTGCGATTGTGGAGTATCCATGCAAATCTTTGTTTTCAGCTTTATCTCACCAATCCGGATTATTTTTTAGCATTTTTTTTAACCACTTTTTTAGGTTGTTTTCCAATCTTTCTACAACATCCAATTTTAATGGTTGTATATTTTAGGGAAAATATTTTTATCTAAAACTTAAAAATAAATTTGGGGTTTAAACCTAGTTTTTGTGAGGATGATGTTGTTTGTCAGAAGCAAAAACCGTTGTTAAACCTAAAATTTTTGGAACACTTCTAACAGAGGTTATTCGAAAAGATAGATGTTCAGGTTGTGGTGCATGTGTTTCTGTTTGTCCACCTGGCATTATCACCATGAAACCTGTTGCTGGAAAAGATGAGCAGCCAACCCTTTCAGGTAAATGTATCCTTTGTGAATACTGCTACTATCAGTGTCCATGGACTGAACCTCAACCTTCTGATATGGATGTTTTCGGTAGACCTAGAAGTGAAACTGAGGAGATTGGTGTTGTTTTAGCTAGTTATTCTGCTAAAGCTACAAAAGATGAAATTTTGAAGGTTGCTAGTGATGGAGGGGTTGTAACAAGCCTAATAGCCTATATGCTTCAAAATGGTTTAGCTGATGCTGCTGTTGTTTCTGGGTTGAGTGAAAAAGAAATTTGGAAACCTGAACCCAAAGTTGTTTTTAGTGTGGAGGAACTTTTGAAAACTGCTGGAACAAAGTATACTGTTAGTCCAACTTTGGTAGGTTTAAGTTCAGCTGTGGATGAATATGCAAAAAATAAGGTTGTAGTTGTTGGTACTCCATGTCAAATACGTGCAGTAAGAAAAATGCAGTTTTCTAGACATGGAGCTTACAAGTATGGTTCAAAAGTTACTTTAGCCATCGGTTTATTCTGTATGGAAAGTTTTTACTATGATAGGTTGATTAAAGAATATCTTTCCCAAAAAATTGACCTAAACAAAATTTCAAAGTTTTCCATCAGGAAGGGTAAGTTTATTGTTGAAGCTGGTGAAGCAAAGGTTGTTGATGTAGCCTTAGATGAGGTTAAGGCTTATGTTAGAGGTTCTTGTCATTTTTGTACAGATTTTACAGCTGAATTAGCTGATATTTCTGTTGGTAGTGTTGGTTCTCCAGATGGTTGGTCAACAGTTTTAATTAGGTCGGTTAAGGCTAAAGATATTTTTGATGAAGCTGTTAATGCTGGATTTATTGAATGTAAACCATTAGACCAAGTAAAACCAGGATTAACTTCTGTTTTAAAACTTTCAAGATTTAAGAAGGAAAGAGCAAAGAAAACTGGTTAAACAAGCTAAAATAAAACTTATTTTTATTCAAACCTTAAATTTTAACCTATCCCTAAATTGTTTAAAAAATTAAATTTTATAATCCAAGACCATAAAACATTTTTTGGGTTGAGTTGGTTTGGAGGAAATCAGCATTGATGGAAGTATGTTGGAAGGTGGAGGTCAAATTCTTCGTACCTCTACTGCTTTATCAGCTTTAACTGGAAAACCATTAAAAGTTTTTAATGTTAGAGCTAAACGTAGCCCCCCTGGTCTTAGGATGCAACATATAACAGCTATTAGGTCTGTTGCTGCTTTGGTTGATGCTGAGACTGAAGGATTAAAAGTTGGTTCTAAAGAGATTAAGTTTATCCCTAGAACGATTAAAGGTGGAAGTTTTAGTTTTGATATTGGAACGGCTGGAAGTGTTACTTTGGTTCTTCAAGCTTTAACACCAGTTTCAGCTTATGCTCCCAAAAAAGTTTTTGTTGAAATTAAGGGTGGAACAAACAATCAATGGGCACCGCCTATCGAATACATGCAACATGTATTTTTTCCAACCCTAAAACATATGGGGTTTGATGGTTCTGTTTCACTTGTTCGAAGAGGGTTTTATCCGAAAGGAGGGGGAATTGTTAGAGCTAGTCTTAATCCAGTTAAAATTTTAAACCCCATAAATTTAACTGGGAAACCTAAAGTTTTAAGAATTTGGGGTTTAGCTTATAGTTGTAGGTTGCCATCTCATATACCTCAAAGAATGGTTAAAAGTGTTGAAGAATTTTTAAGAAAAAAAGGTTTTACTGAGTTAAATCTTGAAATTGAAGACCTTCAACCTCAACATGGGAAATGTTCAATTGACCCTGGTTGTGGAATTATTCTTGTTGCTGAGTTGGAGAATGGTTTTAGAATAGGGGCTGATTGTTTGGGTGAACTAGGAAAACCAGCTGAAAAAGTTGGATTGGAAGCTGCATCCAGTCTTTATGAACAATTGGTTAGGGAAGCTATGGTTGATTTTCATCTTGCTGACCAACTTATAATTTGGATAAGTTTAGCTGAAGGTGTTTCAACCTTTTATACGGCTAAGCTTACACTTCACACCTTAACATCGATTGAGGTTTGCAAACAAATTTTGGGTGCTAAATTTAAGGTTGAAGGTGAACTAGGAAAACCAGCAACTATAACTTGTGAAGGGATAGGTTTAAAAAACAAGTTTTTGTAGTTTTTTAGGAGATTTGGATGGTTGGTGGTTAGGCTGAAAAAATGGAAGGTTGGCTTATATATTGGTAGATTTCAACCAGTTCATAAGGGACATATTCATGCTATAAAATATGCCTTGGGTAAAGTTGAAGAATTAATTATTGGAATTGGTAGTGCTCAATCCAGCCATGACCTTGAAAATCCTTTTACAGCAGGTGAAAGATTTACTATGCTTAGACTTGGTTTGGATGAAAACAATGTTGACAGAAATGTTTATTCTATTATCCCTATTCCAGATACTAAAGTTCATAGCTTATGGGTTGCCCAGGTTGTTGCATACACTCCACATTTTGAGGTTGTTTTTACCAATGACCCATTAAGTAGTGAACTTTTTCTTGAAGCAGGATACAATGTTGAAGGAATTCCTTATCTTAACAGGGAAATTTACAATGCAACCTATGTTAGAGAAAAAATTTTAAGTGGAGAAAACTGGGAGGACCTTGTACCTAAAAATGTTGTTGAATTTATTAAACAAATTAGAGGTGTTAAAAGAATTAGGGACCTTGCCAAAACAGATAATCCTTATAAAAAACCTAAAAAATAAAGGTTATTTTTGTTCCAGTTTTTACGTTTAAAGTTTTTGCTGCATTACCAAGGTTTTCTGAGATTTCTACAAAATTTCCACTTCCAACCAAAGCAAAAATTTCTCCTTTTAAAGCTTGAAAATAGGATTCTAGAAATCTAACTTTTAAAGGTTTGTTTTCCCCTAAAATTATTTGAAAACTTTTCCCGTAGGTTATGTTTTTTGTTTTTAAATGTTTTTGAGTAATGTTTGTTATAATATTTCCAAAATTATCTAGATGAATTATTTCACCAACAATTTTGTTTTTAAAAATTTTAGGTTTTATGTAGGATGGTTTAACATAATCAAAAACTTCTTTACCAAAATTTTTTGGTGGAACACCTAAACTTAGATAGGCTGCTGCTGGTGCAAATATATCTCTACCATGAAAAGTTTTTGAAATTTCTTTTAACATGTACCGCCTATTTTCTATTTGGTAAACATGGCTTACTCCAAGTTTTTCAGCAGCCAACATTAAAAGTCCATTATCAGGTCCAACAAATAATGCTTTTAAGGTTTCAACAATTATAGGTTTTCTAGGTCCACCAACACCTGGGTCAACCACAGCAAGATGAATCGTTTTTTCAGGGAAATATTCTACTATTCTTGCTAAAATGTAAGCTCCCATTCGGATGTTGTAAGGTTCAATGTTGTGGCTTATATCTATAAGGGTAGCAGATGGATTAATAGATAAAATTACAGCTTTCATTTCAGCAACATAAGAATCTACTAAACCAAAATCTGAAAGTAAAGTTATTATTGGATTTTTATACATTGCTTATCAAAACCTTTATCATATTAAAATAGAATATTTTAGATTTCAAGTTTAGGGTGGGAAGATTTCGGTTGGAGAAAAATGATTTACTGTTGATGATTCCGGGTCCTACTAATGTTCCACCAAGAATTATTAAAGCAATGTTAAAACCAATGATTAATCATCGTAGTCCAGAATTTCATAATCTATACAGAGAGATTCTTGAAGGTTTAAAGTATGCTTTTCAAACAAGGAATGATGTTTTTCCTTTAACATGTTCAGGAACTGGTGGGGTTGAATTTGCTGTTGGAAACATGATTGAGGGAGGAAGGTTTAGAAAATAGGATTTTAAGACATAAAATTTGTGCTGAAGCTCTTTACATGGCTTTTGAAGAAACCGGTTTAAAGATTGTTGCAGATAAAAAATTAAGGTCAAACACGGTGATTGTCCCCTACCTTCCACCAAACATTGATGGGGATAGATTTAAGGAAATTCTTAAGATAAATTATAGGGTTGCTGTAGCTGGTGGTGTTGGAAAACTTAAGGGTAAAACTTTTAGGATAGGTAGTATGGGAGTCGTTTCGAAACCTGAAATCCTAAAAACTGTTGAGGGTGTTCTTGGAAGTCTTTTAAAACTTGGTTACAACCCAAACCTAGGTCTTGAAGAAATTAGGCTAAAAGTTGAGGAAGTTTTTTCAAAGGTTAAGCTTCCGAAAATTTCTTTAGAATAATATCTAAAATTTTTCTTGCAACTTCTTCTTTTCTAGCTAAAGGTATTTTTTCCACATGCTTACTCTTATCTACAATTAAAACTTCATTTGTATCATACCGGAAACCAACATTTTCTCTTCCAACATCATTAGCCACCATAAGGTCAATACCAGCCCAAACCAATCTTTCATAGGCTTTATCCACAAGTTCCGTATCAGAAACACCATACTCAGCTTTAAACCCAATAACAAAAGTTTTTGGACTAACCATTTTAGCCTCCTTAATAATTTTTCTTGTAGGTTTAAGTGTTAAAGTTAATTCTTTAACTTCCATGGTGGAAATTTTTTTGGTCTGAGATTCTGAGGGAGCAAAATCAGCAACAGCCCCAGCTGCAACCATAAAATGATAAAAATCTTTTTTAAGCTCAGAAATTACAGCCTCAGCCATTTCTTCACTTGTTTCAACATTAATTGTTTTAACACCAAATGGTGGTTTTTCTGTTCCAGACCCATAAATAAGGGTTACTTGAGCTCCTCTTCGATAGGCTTCTTTAGCTACAGCAATACCCATTTTTCCGGAGCTTTTATTGGTTATAATCCTAATAGGGTCTATATATTCATAGGTTGGTCCAGCTGTAACTAAAACTTTAAATCCAACCATGGTTTTAGGGGTTAATTTTGCTATTACAGCATCAACCACATCCTCAACCTCAGCAGCTTTAGCTTTTCCCTCCTCCAATTTTGGACCGATATACTCGAAACCTAAACTTTTAAGTTTTTGGATGTTTTCTTGGGTTGATGGATAATCATAAAGACTTTTATGCATAGCAGGGACAACCATAATTGGAATGTTTGAACTGTAAGCTGCTAAAACAACAGCTGTTACAGGAGTGTCATTTATTCCGGAAGCTAGTTTGGCTATGGTGTTTGCTGTTGCTGGAGCAATAAGCACTAAATCTATTTTGTTAGGTGGTTCTGTTAAAGTAATAAAATCTATTTTTCCATCCATTTTTGTGATTGTTGGATTTCCTGTAGCCCACTCCATTAGGTTTGGATGAATAATTTCTTGAGCCATAGGTGACATTATAGGGATAACTTCAGCTCCATACCTCATCAATTCTCTTGCAATTTTTGGTGATTGAAAAGCTGCAACACTACCAGTTACACATAAAGCAATTTTTTTGTTTTTTAGTTGAGAACCTTTCACACCTACAATATCTTTTGAAGGATGCTTGGTTTCCATTCAGAATCTTTCTCCTTCAACATTTTTTTCTCAACTGCCTTGATAAAGGCTGTTAAAAGGTCATTTAAAGGTGTTGGTTGATTTAATTTTTTCCCAAATCTTGAAATTGCACCATTAATGTAATCTATTTCTGTTTTTTTACCTTTTAACAAATCTTGAAGCATAGAATTTAAGTTTTTGAAGGTTGCTTTAGCTGTTTTAACCATAAGCCTAACAGGGTCTTCATCCAACCTAATTTTTAATTTTTCTGCAACTTTAACACCTTCCTTAACAGTTTCAATCATAAGTTTTTTTAAATTTTCATCCTCCAAAAGCTCACCATTCCTCATTTTGGTTAAAGTTCCAAAAGGGTTAATTCCAGCATTTACAAGAGTTTTAGTCCAAACTGTTCCATGGATGTTGGCTGAAATAAAGGTTGGAAAACCTGCTTCCTCAAAAACTTCCTTAACCACTCCAGCTATACCGGAATTTTGATTGTAAGGTTCACCAATTATTGTTTTACCTAAACCTGTTGAAACAATTTTCCCCGGTTCAGACATGTAAGAACCACAAAAACTTACCCCTCTTAACAGGGAAAATTTACCTAAAATTTTTGATGCTTCCCCCTCAACACCAATCCCATTTTGAAGACATAAAATAGCTGGATTATTTTTTGTTAAAGGTTTAATTTGGGTTGAAGCTTGAAATGTATCATAAGCCTTAACCGTTATAAGGATTAAATCAAACTTTTCATGAACTAGGTTTGAGGGGTTTGTTTCAGCCTTAATATTTTTTATTTTTTTGTTTATCAAACCTTCAATCGTTAATCCATTTTTTCGGATGGATTCAACATGAGGTTTTCTAGCTATAAAAGTAACTTTGTTTTCTGTTTCTGCAAGTAACCCACCATAAAGGCTTCCTATTGCACCAGCACCCATAACTAAAATTTTTATGGACAAACTTTTCACCCAACAACTTTTTCCCATTTTTTTAACTTTAAAACTTGAGAAAGAGTGCTTCCTTGTTTTATTTCAGCTCTAATTCTTTGTTCTTTCTCAAAAACATCTTTTGCTCTATTAGCTATTTCAACAGCATTTTCCTTGGGTACAACAATAACCCCATTATCATCAGCAATAATCCAATCTCCTGGTCTTACTTTAACACCTCCACATACAATTTCAACATTTATTTCACCAAAACCTTTAGGGTCACCAGCTGTTGGATTGATAAGTTTAGCATAAACAGGAAATTTTAATTCTCTTATCACATCCACATCTCTAACAGCCCCATCAATCACAACTCCAGCTACACCTTTTTGAATACAGCTCCAACTTGCAAGTTCACCCCAAACTGCTTTTCCAACTCCACCAGCATCTATAACTATAACTGTTCCAGGTTTAGCCAAATCGATGGATTCTACTGGTTTAGCCCAATCTCCAGGGCTTGTTCTTACGGTTAAAGCTTTTCCAACAGCTTTAACACCTTGAGTTATAGGTTGAATATCCTTCATCTCACCTTTTCTATGCATTGCATCTGAAATATTGGGTGTTGAAACCTCCATGAAAACCTTGTAAAGTTCTTCTTCCCCATATTTTTTGTAAAGGGTTGTTTGGATAGGTTTTCTTGTTTCCATAGCTTTTTTAATGGTTTTGGCTGCTTCTTCAGCATTTTCAGCCTTAGTTATTGCACCACCAACAATAATTATGCTTGCTCCAGCCTCAACAGCCAAAGCTGCTGTTTCACTGTTTATTCCTCCAGCAACAGCAACAGGAACCTTAACAACCTTAACAACTTTTTGAAGCACATCAATAGGATTTATTCCTCTCATTTGCTGGTCAATTCCAACATGAACACAAATATAGTCAACTCCAAGTTTTTCCAGTTCAACAGACCTTGAAACAAAATCTTCAACACCCAACAAATCAACCATTATTTTTGCTCCATACCTTTTTCCAGCCTCAATAGCTTCTCTTACAGTACTATCATCTGAAACACCAAGAATAATTACCACATCAGCTCCAGCCTTTGCAGCCATCTCAACCTCAACAGAACCAGTATCAACAGTTTTCATGTCAGCTAAAACAGTATAACCCGGAAATCTTTTTTTAATTTCTCTAACAGCATTTAAACCCTCACTTTTAATTAGAGGAGTTCCAACCTCAATCCAATCAACACCACCTTTAACAGCTTCCTCAACAACCTTTAAAGCTCGATGTAAATCTGTAAAATCCAATGCAACCTGAAGTTTAACTGTTTCCTCCATTCTACTCAACCCTTCAACCTAACAGGGTTTAATTTGGCTAACTGTAAAACCTCCTCTGTTAAACTAAAACCAAAAACTTTTTCATGACCTAGCCTAACCAATCTTTGGTTGATGAATTTTACAGCTTCCTTCAAAATTTTGTCGTTATCGTAGGTTTCCAGTATTTTTTTTAGGGTTTCTTTATTTTCCTTTTTTAGGTTTTTTGCTAGCTTTATCATGTTAGGAAATGCACGTACAACATTGTCAACTATAGTTATGGAGGCCCAAATAGCTGTTCTTGAAAACGGATTTAAATCTATGGCTATAACATTTTGGAAAAGATTTACCTCAACTTTTGACCCTGTTAAATAGGCAAGTTTTACAATTTCAGTTGGACATAAGGCTACACAATTACCATTAACAGAGATTATAGGATGGTTTGAAAGAAGTAGTAAAGCAACAGCTACTTTTTCAGCTTTAAAAGCAAAAGGTTGAGTTTTTTCACCGATAAGATAGTCGAAACATTCACCTCTTCCATGAGCAATCAAACCTTCAGGTACAACTACACCTTTTCTAAAACCTTCAACAAGTTTTTCACGTATTCTTAAAGATTCTGCTCTTGGATGGTTGTTTGGAATATGGATTTTAACCAATCAATCTAGCCCCCAACTGGTCAATTTCCGAAACTATAACCTCCCCACCAAAATTTTTACAGAATTGAAGAAGTTGAACCATTTTTGGTAGATTTTCCTCTTCAACCAAAGAAAAAATAGCTTCACCAAACATATTCATCGTAAAAATTTGGGAAGTATGGGTATCCAACCACTCTAAAACTTC
>NJEB01000040.1 GCA_002254975.1 Candidatus Hecatellales archaeon ex4484_218
AAATCCCCATCATCATAATTAGCATAAATATGGATTGAAAGAGCTCCTATTTTTCGCATTTCCTGTTGATTGGTTATGCCTGTTTCAAAATAGTAATCAACAATTAACCATTTTCCAAAAATCCAATAATCAGCCTCCGTAACAGAATGATAATTGCTATCAAGCTGATGGGTTCTAGTATGCTGAGATTCGCTTCCACTACCAATAACTATATCACATGAACTTGAGGTATCTATACTTCCCCCTGCTGCTGTTGTTTCCAGCCGTACGGGTGTGTTCATTCTTTCAGCTGTACGTTCTTCAGCATAAGTATTTACTTGGTGGGTCCAAAGCATAACTTGACTAAAAAAGAAAAGTAAAATGGCTATGAAAAATACTGTTCCAACAACCGTACCAATAGCCTTCTTATCATTAAAAATTTTTAGCTTTCCGTTAAGGTGCAACATATTCCCCCTCAATCGAATAAAATCTTTCAGTAACAACCTTTATTTTAACTGGACGACTGCTCTCCCAATCAACAGCATGAGAATCTTTAATCACTAAAGTTCCATGATTTTTTACGGTAATAGTTTGGTTGGAGGGATTAAACTCAACATTCGTGCATAGGGTATCATTTACATAAACAGAATCTATTACCACATTCAACTCTCCATTATTATATAGTGTAACAGTAATATTCCTAGCATTTAGGTCACTAGGATTATAAGGGTCATATCTAAACCATACATCCTCTATTACTAGGCTTTCCAGTCTAGCTGAACCTTGCTTCATCTGATAATTTCTAGCAAAATCTACAGTATAACTAAACAAAGCAGTCATCAAAACAACAATTAAAGCTAACATCAAAATATTACTTGCAACCTCACTTAAACCTTTCCGGTTTTTTAAAAACAATTTAGCTCCCACGATTCAACACTACCCTAATAGGTTTAAATCTATATAAGGATTAACCAAAAACAAACATACACTACCATGGTAAAAAGTATCTAAAAACAAAGTAGCCTATAACAAGCATAATAAGTGAATGTTTTAAACCAGAAAGCATTCTACCCTCACTCATTTTTCCAGCAACTAAACCACTAAAAACAGCTTGAATAACCATCATATGGAAAAAAACTCTTGAAAGTTCAGCTGGACTAATTTGGATAGGAACAAGTTCACCAACTTGGATGGTTGTTAAAGGTATAAAAAAAGATTTCATCAAAACAACGATTATAAATATAAAAACAAAAAAACCCATGTAAATAATTACAAGATAAGCTTTCATCTCCCTATACCTTTCCTCCTCAATCTCAAACATTTCATTGATAAATTCAGCTGTAGCTTTTAAAGCAGCCTTAATATCTCCACCAGCCAAACTAGCCTCATTAACCAAAACAGAAAATCTTCTAGCATTTAAGGTTCCAATTCTTTCAGCAAATCTTGCCAAAGCTTCTTCAAACGGTAAACCCCAACTCATTTGAGCAACCAACTTTTTAACCTCTCGTGTAAGCGGGCCAAGCTTAAGTTTAGCAGCCTCCTCCAAAGCTCTAGGCAAAGTCATCCCAACTTCTTGAGCATCAGAAATAGCACGAATAAGTCTAGGAATAGCTTTATCCACCAAACTAACCCATCTATAATGAATCCAGTCAACAGTCATCGAAGGAACAAGCATCATAAGCATAGAAAAAACAATCATATCATTAGGAGGATAACCATTCCCCATAAAAACATGGAGCAAAAGAAAAGCAGAACCAGCAGCTAAACTAGCAACACCAACCAAAACCCTAACCTTGTAAGGAATCTTAAAAACCAAAAAATTATTCCCCCATTTACCTTGAAGGAATGATAAAATCAAGCCCAATTAAGACAATCAAAGTAATTACAGGTAAACCTAGATAGGTTAAAATGTACAGTAGATTTGTAGCTGTAAGACCAAAAAAGGAGCCACCACCCAAAAAGGCTAGAATAGAAAGCATAATAATAAGCATTAAAGGACCTGCAATCAAGATTGTAATGTAGGCTTCAGCCATAAAACCTAAAGTATTCAAAAAATCTCTTAATCTTCTTCTTCTTTCCCTCATATGGTATAAAGCAACTTCCCTCAAATATTCAGCTAAATCTCCACCTGAATGAGCATTAGAAATTATACCTTCAAGTAGGTTAGCAAAATCTTTTGAGGGAGACCTTTCAGCTCCATGTCTTAAAGCATCAAGCACATCAACTCCAAGAAGGTCCATATCCCGAATAATTGTTCTAGCTTCCCTACCAACACCAAACTCTCTTTCAGTTTTAGCTAAAGAACGAAAAATTTTTTCAGGTGTAACCCCTGCACCAGCTAAAATAGACATACAACTAGCAATAAAAGGAAGATTAGCTTCAATTCTACTTTTTCTTGTTGAAGCAACAAAAGATGGATAAAAATAAATGAAGGAAAATGAAACAAGAAAAGCAAGTAAACCTAAACCAAAACTAAAAATTAAAGATACAAAAAGAGGAAGTTCTAAAAAAAATGAAAAAGTAAAAAACACCAAACCAAATGATACTAAACCAACAATAGTTGAAATAAGAAACATTGCACCAACATAAGCTCTAAAACTAACCTTAACCCCACTTTTAGCTAAAGTAAGTTGAAGGTCAGAAAATTTTGAAAGGATAAATGGCCGATTTCTTATAAGCCTATAACCCACAAAAAAGAATTTTTCTTTTATCCCCACCCAGACCACCGCTAAGATTCCATCCTAAGCCTTCTATAAACAAGCTCAGGATTTTCATAGTACTCTTTAATAATCGTGGAAACACTATAATAATCCCGTATATCCTTTTTAGCCATCAACTCCAAAATCTCTTTTCTTCTATTTAACTCTCTTCGAACATCCTCCATGGATAAACCACTACGTCTAGCTATTCTTTCAATAAGATAACTTCTACCACCATAGATAAAACTATCAGTTTTAGGGTCCCATCTATAAACCTCATTAGTTATTATTTCTTTAGACCTTGGGTCTAAACCTACAATCTCACTAACCATAACAACCCTCCTAACAGGTGTTCCATTCATTTCTGTTCTTCGAATTAAAACCATCAAATCTAAACCTGCAATCAAAGTTCTAGGAACATTCATAGGTTCAGATTCTAAACGGTAAACAGCAGAATCTATAGATTCAGCATGAAGAGTTGACATTCCAAGATGCCCTGTTGCCATAGCTTGGAAAAGTGTATAAGCTTCCTCACCCCTAATCTCACCAACAATAATATAATCGGGTCTTTGTCTAAGAGAAGCCTTTAACAAGTCAAAAAGAGAGATAGCTGTTTTCTCTGAACCTAAACCTACACCCGTCCTTGTTACAGCTGGAATCCAATTTTCATGAGGAAGGTTAAGTTCAGCAGTATCCTCTATGGATACAATTTTTAGGTCAGGTTCAATAAACATAGATAAACAGTTAAGAAGAGTTGTTTTTCCTGCAGCAATCCCACCAATAACCATTACTGAAGCTCTATTCTCGATAACATACCATAAATAAGCAAAAACTTCTGGTGAAACAGTGTTAAACTTAATTAGGTCAATGATTGTTAAAGGGTCTTCACGGAATTTTCTGATGGTGAAAGTTGAACCATGCCTCGTAACCTCCCTACTTAAAGTTAACTGAATTCTACTTCCATCCGGTAAGGTTGCATCCAACATAGGTTGAGCAATCGAAATATGTCTTCCAGCCAAATAAGCTAATCTAACAACAAAAGAATCCAGTTCTTCCTCTGTTTCAAAAACTATGTTTGTAGGTATGGATTCATATTTACGATGCCAAACATAAATTGGAATTTTAACTCCATCACAACTTATATCCTCAACAAATTGGTCACGCATTAAAGGGTCAATTTTACCATAACCTATAAAATCTCGTTGAACATAATACCAAAGTTTTGTTAAACTTTCCTTTTCAACAGGAACCTTATAAGCCTTAATTACCTCCCTAAACTTTTTTAGAAGATATTTTTTAGCTTCCCCTCTTGTTTTTAATTCTTTAAGATTAATATCCATTTCTTCAGTAAGAAACTCTGCAATTTCTTTAAGAATCTTTTTTTCTTCATCTGTTAAAGTTGGTTCTTCAACATGATAATAAATTCTTTGAGTTACAGGATTTTTTAGGATAAGAATGTAAGAGTAAGGTTCAATGATCGGATAAGCATCCACAGTAATATATTGGGGAGTTATTTTTTCCTCTGGTTTTGCTTCAACAGTTACAGTTTCCTTACTACCTTTTTCAGACAACAAACATTCCCTTTACCAGTATTCCGCATATTTACTTTATTTGTGGGGTTCTAATATACTTTTGCTTTGATAATATTTCATCCTCTTTTAAGCTTATGCTATAGAAAAAATAAAATAATTACACATATTAATGTCTATTTGTGTGAAAAATCTTGGTTAAACTTCTCAAAACTGGTATAGCTGGATTTGATGAGTTTGTAGGAGGAGGATTGCCTGAAGGTAACACCATTCTTCTTTTGGGTGAAGCTGGAATAGGTAATCTAACCTTTGCATGCCATATAGCCTACAACCGAGTTTTAGAAGGTAAACCGGTAACTTATGTTTTGGTTGGAAAATCTATTGTTGAGGTTGAAAGGGAGCTTGAAGCTTTTAATTGGAAAATTCAACAATATGTGGATAAAGGTTTATGGAAATTTTTAGAAAAATTTGATGATATAGAAAAGTTTACTGTTTTGGTTGAAGAAATGGAGGAAGGTAGCTGGTTAATATTTGATTCCCTATCAGATATTCTTTTAGTTGAAAAACCTACAAAAGTTGCAGAGTTTTTGAAAAAGCTTAGTTTGTATGCGAAAAAGTTTGGAGGAATACATTTTTTTGTTTTAGATAAGGGTATGTTTAAACCTCGAGTTGAAGCCTTAATTCAACATTTTGTTGATGGGGTTATTGTTTTTGATTTTGAAGTTAGAGGAATGGCTGCAATCAGATATTTTGTAGTTAAAAAAATGGTTGGAAAAGTTATTCCTCAAGACTTAATTGTTTTTAGCATGAATGAAAATGGGATCATCATAGAAACAGCCACACGAATAACCTAAATCTTTAAATTTTGGGATTTCTACAATTGAAGATACAATTTATTGGACGGATTAATGGTTGGAGTTTTTAAAGGATAGAAAAGCTGTATCCCCGGTTATCGTCACAATATTAACGGTAATTATTGCCATAAGTGCTTCATTTATAACCTATCTTTGGACAATAAATTTTGTTAAATCAACCATAGCCAAAGCTGAACATCAAATTTTAATTCAAAGTGTTGAATTTTCAAATGAAGATGGAAATAAAACAGTAAGATTGTATGTTCAAAATGTGGGTAAGGGAAAATTAAACATTGTAAGTGTTTTTATTAATGGAACACTCTATGCAGGTAATGTTTTAACTAACGGAGAACATACAGCTCTTCCTTATACATTAGACGAAGGAAAAACATGTTGCATAAGCGTAAAGTTTGAATGGATGGTTGGTCAACAATACAAGTTTAAAGTTGTTTGCGCAGATGGAACTTTAAATGAAAAAACTTTAACAGCAAAATAACAAAAAATTTACAATTTTTCTAAAAAATTGGAAAATTTAAGATATAATCTACAACATCAACAATGACAAAAACATTTGGTTAAAAGTTTAGTTTTAGGATGATTAAACGTTAAAAATTGACCTTAAGATTTAAAGGTTTAATTCAACTAAATATTAAATCAAAAGTTAAAATTTAGAGTATTTAAATAAAAATGTGGAGAAGGGAAAAATAAATTGAGGAAAAGTGGAGTTTTAATAGCTTTAATACTGATCTTTTCGGTTTTTACTTTAACCGTCCAAATTCAACCAGTAAAAGCTCAACAGGAAGGAGAAATTACTGCTAAACCTTTAAGATTCAGCCAATTTGGCATTGTTGAAGTAAGAGTTAACGACCCAGACCTTGCTGTAGGTGTTCCAAGTGTAGAAGCTAACGGTAAACCTTTAACAATGAAAAGGTTAGGAAGTCTTTCCACAGAATTTGTAGGTTATATTAGGGTTTG
>NJEB01000041.1 GCA_002254975.1 Candidatus Hecatellales archaeon ex4484_218
TTTTACAAGTATTGATGCAGCAGCAAAAATAGGTCAAGCAATCATTGATAGCTACCAATCTTCAACCAATATAAGATTAAAAGTAAACCTAAAAAATCCTGACCTAGAATTTTATGGTTTCATTAAAAATGAAAATTTTATTTTAAGCTTAAACATGACAGGTGAATCATTACATAAAAGAGGTTATAGGGTTTACCAGCATCCAGCAGCCTTAAAGCCAAGTTTGGCATGTTGTTTAATTAGGTTTTGTGGATGGACCCATCATCAACCCTTTTTAGACCCTATGTGTGGTGGGGGAACAATACCTATTGAGGCTGCTTTAATGGCTAAAAACAAACCTTTAAACAGTTTTAAACGGGAATTTGCATTTAAAAAACTAAAAATACATGACAAAAACCTTTACGAGGAAATAAAAAACTTTTTTAGTCAAAAATTATTGGTTAAACCTAAAATTTATGGAGTTGAGGTTCCACCTAAACATTTTCAAGGAGCTCAAGCAAATGTTTCTTCTGCTGGAGTTGTTGAAGATGTAAATCTTTTGTTGGGTGATGCAAGAAAACTTCAAAAATATTTAGATAAAGATTTTAAACCGGAGGTTGTTGTGGTTAATCTACCTTATGGTATAAGGTCATCTAGAAAAAGTTTTCTTGAAAAACTTTACACAGATTTTTTGGTTTCTCTTAAAAATGTTACAGATAAAGCCATACTTGGTGCATTAACAAGTGCAAAAAACGAGTTTAAAAAAGCTTTAGAAAATGTTGGTGTTAGCTTGACGGAAGAAAAAGAGGTTATGCATGGAAATCTGAAGGTTACCGCATTTAAATGTAAGGTTTAATGTTTATAGGTAACCATTAATTTTTCAATCTTTGATGATGAAACGTATTCACGTTGACATTGATGGATGAAGAGCAGCTCACATCTGAAAAAATTTATTAAAACTGTTGATACGTTGAAGGGTTTAACGATGGTTTGTTTTATAAGACTTGCAGAAAAAATGGGTTTGAAACTACCAGTTGAAGAAAAATTTTTAAAATGGTTTGAGGAGAAACTAAAGGAAAAATTTGATGTTTTAAGCCATGAAGAATTGGAAAAAGTTTTAAATGATAGGTATTGGAAGGATAGTTGGAGTTTAAAACTGATTTTTGAAGAACTTTTAGTAGCTTATAAACTAAAATTGGAAAGAAAGAAGAAAGTTAAGGTTTTGGTTGAGGAGGGAATTGTTTAACAAAGCCTATATTTATTAAGACTAATACTGTAAATTTTTTAGTGTTAAGGTTAAAAACTGTAAAAAATTTTTGGTGAAAAACTGTTGCGTTTAATAGTTGCTATTTCAGGTGCTTCTGGAGTAATTTATGGGATTAGAATGCTTGAAGCATTAAAAGAAGAAAAAGTTGAAACTCATCTTATTGTTAGTAGGTGGGCTGAAAAAATCATAGAATATGAGACAAATTTAACTGTTGAACAGGTTAAAGAAATGGCTGATTATAATTATGAGGTTGAGGATTTAGCTGCATCTATTGCAAGTGGTTCTTCAGATTTTTTAGGTATGGTTATTATTCCATGTAGTACAAAAACGTTAGCTGCAATAGCAAACGGATATTCTGAAAACCTTATTCATAGATGTGCTGAGGTTATGCTTAAAGAAAAATGTAAACTTGTTGTTGCTCCTCGTGAAACCCCTTTAAACCTTATTCATCTAAGAAATATGGTTAAATTAGCTGAAGCTGGTGTGATTATAGCACCTTTAATGCCACCATATTACCATCAACCTAAAACTATTGATGAACTTATAAACCAGATGATTGGGAAAATTTTAAACATTTTTGGGGTTAAATCCAGATTTTATAAGGAATGGAAAAAACCATTTTAACATTAGACTTAAATTTCATGTGTAAAAAATGTAGAAAAAGAAGTGATTAAACAATTATGGGTGGAAACTGTTGCCTAAAGAAGTTAAAGATGCTGATGAATTTTTAAGGCTTTCAGAAAAAGCTGATTTTTGTTTGGTTAAAAAAAGTAGAAAAAAGGAGGAAGTTAAACTTAAACTTAGAACAAAAAAATATTTGTATACGTTAAAGGTTCCACCAGATAAGGTTGACGAAATTTTGAAAAATGTTAGATGTGAAATAAGGGAAATTTAGTCTTATAGTGGGTTAAAATGAAGATAAATGTTAAGTTTGTAGGTTTATTAACTGCTTTAACAGGTTGTCAATCCATAATTGTTGAGATAGGGGATAATGGGAAACCAGAAATTTTTTCTCTTTTTAAGGTTTTAGGTGAAAAATTTGGGAAAAAATTTTTGGATAAGATTGTTGATTTTGGGGATGAAAAACCAAGACCAAGAATTCTTATCTTAAAAAATGAGGTTGAAATTCATGTTTTGGATGGATTAAACACTAAACTGGATGATGGGGATACCATCGTTTTGATACCTTATTCTCATAGAGGCTAATAATTTTAGGTTTTCCAGTAGCCTATACTTAAACATTTAACATTGTCAACTGAATCTTTAGGTGTGAATATGTTAAAACCACTAGCATCTACCACAAAAATTTTTTCTTTTCTCATTAACAGGTTTTCCAGAATTTTTCTTTTCAAGTTTTTAAACATCATATGACCAACACTAATGATTATACAGTTAGCTTTTCTTAACCCATCCTCAAACCTTACAGGAGATAAACCAATCTCTTTTAGTTCACCTATTGTATAAAGTGGGTCCCAAACAAAAATCTCAGCACCTTTTCTTTTTAAGATTTCCATTAAAACTTTACAAGGAGTTAAATATTCACCTCGAGAATCAGCCTTATAGGATGCACCTAAAATAAAAATTTTTGACCTTCTAAGTTTTAACCCATCCTCTTTAAAGACTTCAGAAATCTTATCCACAATTCTTTTTGCAACAGCTTCATTTACTTTTCTAGCTGTTTCAACAACCTCCAAACTTAAACCAAGATTTTTAGCCTCAAAAAGTAGAAAATAAGGTGTAACTGGAATACAGGTTCCACCAACAATACCAGGTCTAAGTAGATGACAGTAAGGTTGAGTATTGGCTGCTTCAGCTATTTTTTTGTAGTTAAGACCAGTTTCCTCACAAAATCTTGCTAAAACATTTGCTAAGGCAATGTTTACATCCCTATAAACATTTTCAAAAACTTTTGCTGCTTCAGCAGCCTTAATACTATCTAAAATAACAAACCTATTCTTAACTATAAGTGAAAGAACAGCACAAGCTCTATTTAGGCTTGCTTTATCTATTCCAGCAACAATTCTAGGATAGAATGCAAGGTCACGTAAAATTCTTCCAGGCGAAGCTCTTATTGGACTGTAGGCTAAACCAAAATCTTTTCCAACCTTAAACCCTGAAAGATGTTCGATAGTTTTTAATGCAAAATTTTCTGTAAAACCAGGTCCAACAGTACTTTCAAAAATTATAAGAGAATCTTTTTTAAGAGTTAAACCAATATCCTTACAAACCTTTTCTAATTCACTATAATCCGGATTTTTTTGATTATCTATCAAGGTTGAAACCAAAATTATGATAACATCAGATTTAGGGATTTCCTCTTTAAGATTTGAGGATACTTGAAGTTTTCCTGTTTTTATTACTTTTTCCAGTAAAGGTTGTAAACCTTTTTCTTGGAAAGGTGTTTTTCCTTCGCTGATAAGTTTAACATTTTTTAGGTTTTTATCAACACCAATCACGGATGCTTTAACTTTAGCAAAAAGACAAGCTGTTGGAAGACCTATTCTTCCAAGACCAACAACACAAATTTTTTGTTCTCCACTTTTAAGTTTCTCTATAACTTCTTTAGGATTTATTTTCATTACCAAAGATTAAACCTCCAATTTTAGGTAATCAATCCAAACTTAGAAATTAAAAATTTTTGATGGTCAGAAACAACCCTAAAACATTCTTTAAGAATGTTTTCTTCAAGTTCTGTTAACTCACTTGGTTTTAGATAGTTATCCGGTTCTTCACCTTTTAAAATTTGAGTTAATTGATGTTTAAGTCTTAAAGTTGAAAGAAACTGGTAGGTTTCTTTCAATTCATCACCTATTTTTCTTGTTAAAACTTCTTTATCCACCAAAAAATCTATTCTTTCAAGAGTATTGGTAATGGGAGATTTAGCTTCAACTGTAAGTGATTTTATACCTGTTGAAATTGGAAATAAACCGTAAAGTTTTATATCTAAACCTTTTTCACCATATTTTATTCTACCAAAAAAACTTATTGGAGAAGCTAGATTTGCAACCATGTTAGCTATAGACCTAACAGAACGTGTATCAATTTTATCCAAAACATAGGTTTTAAGGGTTTGAGCTAAACTTTCATCCCCATAAACAGGTCTAAGGTCTAAAAATAAAGCTAAACGTACAAGATTATCTCCATCCGGAAATCTTATCCATGAACTAAAATATTTTTTCCATTCTTCCAAGCTTTTTCTCCATTCAGGATTTGAAGCCATATAATTGGCTTTACATTTAGGTATACCCAACTCTGCAAGATATTCATTGGTTAAATTTGCCAATTCCTCCAAAAATTTTTCACCTTTCTCATCAACGGTATCATCATAGATTATAGCGTTATCTTGGTCTGTACGTAATATTTGTTCTCTTCTACCACCACTCCCAGCAACAACCCAAACATATCTAACAGGTTTCCATGAGCTTTCATCCATCAATTTTTTTTCCACAATTTCTAAAACTCTTCTAGTAAACATGTCATTGATCTCGCTAAAAAGTTCAGCCATTTCACTAAAACCAACACCACGGTTAAGCAAAGAAATGATAACATTTAATGTTTGTTGATGGATTTTTTTAAGCTCTTCAATTTTGTTTGTTCTAGTTATTCTTTTTGAAAGAACGGAAAGAGAAAAGGTTGGTTCCATTGCAACCATCAAATCTTTGGCTGTTACAACACCTTTCACCTTATTTGCAGCATCAACAACAACTAAATGGTTTAGGGATTTTGAGGTTTGAAGAAAATAAGCTTCATAAATTGCACGGTCTTCATTAATGTACACAATAGGGGAACTCATAACTTTTGAAACAGGTTGGGAAAGGTCTATTTTTTCAGCAATTATTTTTCTAAGGTCTCTTGCAGTTATAATTCCTAAAGGCTTTTTTTCCTTATCCACAACCACAATAGACCCAACTTTTTCCTTATACATAAGATTAACAGCATCTTGAATGGATGTATCTGGAAAACATAAAACAGCATCCCTTGTAAGAATATCTCCAACCTTACTAATGGTTGGATATCTTTCAGGAAGTCTAACAAGCTCCTCTTTGTAAAGTTTGTAAAGAGTTGTAAGTCTTCTTTCAAGTAGACTTACATAGTAAGTTGAAAAATTTTTGTTTAAATCAAATACTTTCTTAAAATCTTCACGTGGAATTAAAATACATGTTGAATCCTCCTCAGCAAAAACATCCAATCTAACAGGTGTTCCAGAAATTATGGATACAATACCAAAAGCTTCTCCAGGTTTTATACGTTCCACAATCTGGGAGTCTGTAAGAAGAAAAATTAGTCCATCATAAAGCACGTATAAGTATTTTACTGGAGCCTCACCCGCATGTAAAATTGTTTCACCCCGCTCAAATTTTTGTATAGTAGCATTTTGAATAAGAATTTTTAATTCCTCTTCTTTAAGAAAAGAAAAAGGAATATGGTTTGCAAGAAATTTTTGAATTTTATCTTTTTCCATTATCAACCAAAATAATTTTTTGACATTTAACCTTAAATACTCTTTCCACAAAGATAAGTCTTTTAATCAAAATCCATTAGGAATATTCTTGATGAATATTGTCCAAAAAA
The DNA here is from genome assembly GCA_002254975.1 of Candidatus Hecatellales archaeon ex4484_218. Classification (GTDB taxonomy): domain Archaea; phylum Thermoproteota; class Bathyarchaeia; order Hecatellales; family Hecatellaceae; genus EX4484-218. Next base: position 5,819 of record NJEB01000041.1, read on the forward strand.
TCTGATGAAAAAATTGTTCATGTAGATATTTTAACCCCAAAACAAGTTTTATTCTTTGGAAAAATCATTGAAATGTTAAAAAATAAAGATATCAAAGTTTATGTTACCTCAAGAAGGTATAGGGAAGTAATTCAACTTTT
>NJEB01000042.1 GCA_002254975.1 Candidatus Hecatellales archaeon ex4484_218
GCCAACCGCAAGGTTTTAAACCTTGTTCAACAAGGTAAAGGGAAGAATATCTTAAATCATCATGTAAAACTTCTTTAACTAAAGGATTTTTTAGTAAGGTTTTTACGTTATGCTCAACGTTTTCAAGGTTGTTAAGTATAACTTTAACAGCTTTAACAGGTTTACCAAAATATTTTTTATCCTCAACCAAAACTTCAATAGCATCCCTAATTTCATTTTTAATTTTTCCAGCTAAAATTTCTGCATCCTCAAAATTTTTAGGTAAAACATAAAAATGAGGCTTAAAATTTCTGTCAACAATTAAAATTTTTTTCCCCTTTTCATCTAAACCCCAAATTCTTATTTCAGGAATACCTTCAACAACTTCTTGGTTAACATCTAAAAGCCAAAAAACAATCTCCAAGCCTTTCCACCATCCAAGGTTAAAAATGTAGAAAGTAGATTATAAGCATTACAAGAAAAAATTTTAAGAATTTTTAAGAGAAAGATGCATTACTACAGCATCTTCCCCATCCTCATAATAACTTTTTAAAGTGTAAACTGTTTTAAAACCAAAACTTTTGTAAAGATTTTGAGCTAAAAGGTTGCTTTTCCGAACCTCTAATCTAACTTCAGAAATATTTTTTCTTTTAAGAACTTCTAAAAGTGTTTTTAAAAGTTTTTTTGCAATGTTTTTTCCTCTGTAGGTAGGATGAACAGCTATTGAAGCTATAGTTGCCGTATTTTTTGTTTCACAGATGGAAGATATGTATCCAACGATTTTTTCTTCAACAACAGCTACAAGAAAAACCCCAAACCTTATAAGCATTAAAGTTTTAAGCAAACTTTTTGGGTAGGGATATGTAAAAGAATTTTTTTCTATCTTCTCCAGTTCTGGAAGGTCTTTTAAATTTGCAGGTCTAATTTTTATTTCAACCATGTTTCTTTAGCTTATGTTTTTTAGGTTCTAAACCTCATATATGTTGAAGTAGAAACATTATTCCTTATTACTGTTACTTAAGGAAGCTTAAACAATGAGGTTGCTTGAACTGGATAAGAAAAAAGGAATAATTCATTTAACAGTAGAAAATATGGATGACCTTTGGCATCTTTACAATTTAATCCAAAAAGATGATGTTGTTTATGCAAAAACAACTAGGGAAATTAAGGTTAGAAGTGAAACAGGTAGACCAACTAAAGGTAAAAGAATACTTTTAAAACTTGGAATAAAAGTAACAGATATTTTTTTTGATAAAAGCTTGAATAGGTTAAGAATTAGAGGGATTGTTGTTGAAGCTCCTGAACGATATGATGGATTGATGGGTTCCTACCATACTTTGTCTATTCAACCAACAAACACCCTAAAAATTGTTAAACAGGAAATCTTAGGTTACCATCTTAAAAGGTTGGAGGATGCATGTAAAGTTGAAGAACCCCCAATAATTGTTGTATCTTTAGATGATGAAGAAGCTTGTGTTGCTGTTGTTCAAAGATTTGGTGTTAACCTAAAATTTGAGAAAAAACTAAGACTTCCCGGAAAACTTGAAACTGAAAAAAGAGAAGATGCAACAAAAAAATATTTTTCTGAAATTTTAAAAGCTCTTCAGGAAACCTTAAAATCTACTGATGGGACAATCATCGTTGTTGGTCCTGGGTTTCTTAAAAATGATTTTGTAAACTATTTAAAAGAGAAGCTTCCTCAACCTCAACCAGAAATTTATGTTGGTTCAACAAGTGTTGCTGGGTTAGCTGGTGTTTTTGAAGCTGTTAGAAGTGGAATAATTTTAAACATAGCTAAACAACACCGTTTTTTGGAGGAAGCTCAAATAGTTGAAAAATTTTTTGCTGAGGTTGCAAAAGAAAGGGGTAAGGCTACCTACGGTTTGGAGGAGGTTAAAAATGCTGCATTGATGGGTGCTGTTAAAGTTTTAATGGTTGTTGATAAATATTTAAGAGGTTGTTTGGATGAAGAAAGAATTAAACTTGAGGAAATTATACGTTTAGTGGAAAAAAAGGGTGGAAAAGTAATGGTTTTAAGTGGAGAAAATGAAGCTGGTGAAAAAATTTTATCTTTAGGTGGAATAGCAGCAATTTTAAGGTTTCCAACCCGTTAGGGGGAATACCCATATGGGTTATATTATGGTCTTTATAACTACACCAACCCAAGAAAATGCTGAAAAAATTTCAAGTATGCTTGTGGAAGAAAAACTTGCTGCATGTGTATCTGTTGTTGGAGAGGTAAGATCAATCTTTTATTGGGAAATCCAGACTATTTAAAATGGATGGAGGAAACAGTTAAAAAAGAGGAAGGGTAATTTTTTCTTGAATCCAGTAAACCAACCATTTATGGTTTATTTTCTTATTTTTATTTTAGGTTGGAGTTTAGCCTACTGGCTAGGTGAAAAATTTAAATTAAAAGAACATGGAATAGAAATAAAACCTTTTATTTTAACCTTAAAAACAAAAAAGGTTAACAGGTTTTTGGATGCTGCTGCCAAAAAAACAGAAAAAATTCTTCCAGTTTTATCCAACATTTTTGTTGTTTTAAGTATTGGATGTATGGTTTTCGGGATTTATATTCTTTCAAAAAATCTTTACTTCTTTTTTTACAAGGTTGAAGCAGCAGCTCCAATTTTTCCAGCAATACCGATAATTACAGTTAGGGAATCATTACCATACTTTCTTTTATCTGTTGTTATTCTAATCTTTATTCATGAGTTTGCTCATGGAATTATTGCAAGACATGAAAAAATTGAAGTAAAATCTGCTGGAATACTACTTTTAGCAATCATCCCCGGAGGTTTTGTTGAACCTGATGAGGAAAGTTTTAAAAAAGCATCTTTAAGCAAAAAACTTAAAGTTTTAGCGGCAGGTTCCTCTGCAAACCTTATTTTTGGCATATTAATAGTACTTCTACTTACAACCCTTTTCCAACCAACAGGCATTCTAATTCAAGGGGTTGTTGAAGATTCTCCAGCATTTAAAGCTGGTCTTCAACCTGGAGATGTTATTAAAGCTGTTTACGGTAACACCTGAAAATAAAAGTAGAGCTATCATCGGTATTTATCCAGTAAACTACATCAAAATTACTCCACTTTATCTTACCTTTTTCTGGATTCAACTTTGGTCGATAAGTATAGCTATTATTAATATGCTTCCAATCTACCCCTTAGATGGAGGAAGTTTCATCAATTATTTACTTGAAGAATACGTAAAAAAACATGCAAAAATTCTTAAAATCATTATTTCAGCTACTTTTATCTCTTTGTTAGGATTGAATATTGGGTTAACATTTTTAAAGTTTGGATTCATCTCCATCTAGTAAAACATGGATTAACCCATGCAAAAATAGATTTCAAAAGGTTAAGGAGAAAAACCAAAAAATAAACGGATAAGAGGAGGAAAAACTTTGCTTTGTAGTTTTTGTGGCAAACGTGAACCAGTATTTTTCCGCCGATATTCAGGTGAAAAACTATGTAAACCTTGTTTTTTATCTTCTATTGAGAATAAGGTTAGAAAAACTATTTCAAAATATGGTATGTTTAAAATTGATGACCGGATTGCTGTTGCTGTTTCAGGTGGAAAGGATAGTTTATCCTTGCTTAACATTCTGCATAAAATTGAGAAAAAATTTCCTAAAGCAAGCCTTTTTGCATTAACTGTTAATGAGGGTATAGCTAACCGTAGTGAAGAAGCCGTAAACAATGTTAAAGAAGCATGTGAAAGGTTGAATATTAAATATGTTGTCGCCTCATTTAAAGAGTTTTATGGTTTTACCATGGATGAAATCGTTAAAAAAATTAAAGATAAAAAGGGTGAATTAACTCCATGCTCTTATTGTGGAGTTTTACGTAGAAAAATTGTTAACAAAGTTGCAAAAGAATTAGGAGCAACAAAAGTTGCAACAGCTCATACTTTAGATGATGAGGTTCAAACAATTTTTTTAAATTTTATTCATGGGGATATTTTTAGAGCATTTAGGGTTGCACCAAAACTTGAAAATGAAACAGGTATGTTTATTCAACGTGTAAAACCTTTATGTGAAATTCCGCAGGAAGAAATAGCATTATATGCATACTTTAAAAATATAAAATTTCAATCAGTAGAATGCCCCTATGCACATTTAGCTTTAAGGAATAATATTAGAGAATTTTTAAACAGGCTTGAATATAAGTATCCTGGAACAAAATATACTATTTATCGTTCTTTTGAAAAAATTAGACCTTTATTAAAGACTTCAGTTAAAACAGAATTAAAAAAATGTGAAATATGTGGTGAACCATCCAGTAAACCTATATGTGAATCTTGTAACATGATTAGGAAACTTCTAAACCAAAAATTTCTTTAACCATGAAATTTTAAATAAAAAGTTTAGGTGGTTTGTTTGGATTTTAGTTTAACTTCTGAACAGGAAAAACTAAAAAATATAGCTAAAGAATTTGCTGAAAAAGAACTAGCTCCAAAAGCACGTGAACTGGATAAAAATCCTGTTTTCCCAAGAGACCTTTTAAAAAGGATTTGTGAATTGGGGATTGGTGTAGGAGCAATTATACCTAAAGAATATGGTGGAAATGCTATTGGACATTTGGCAAGAATTCTTGTTAATATTGAAATTGCTAAAGCATCAGCTTTTATGGGGCTTGCATTACAAACCATACCTATAGGTTTATGGGTTTTACTTCATTTTGGAAATGAAGAACAAAAGAAAAAGTATATTCCTGAGGTTGCAAAAGGAGAAAAAATTGCATGTTTAGCTGCAACAGAACCAACAGGAGGCTCAGATATTGCCAATGTAAACACTGTTGCAAAAAAAGTTGGAAACAATTATGTGGTTAATGGCTCAAAGGTTTTTATTACCTTAGCTCCAGAATCAGATGTTTGCCTATTTACAGCTAAAACTGAGGGTGGAGTAAGTTTATTTGTTGTTGAAAAAGGAACTGAAGGTTTAATTTTAGGGCCTGCTGATGAACGTGAAGGTTTACGTGCTGCAAAAGTTGGTGGAATTAGATTTAAAGATTGTAAAATTCCTGAAGAAAATTTGGTTGGGAAGGAAGGTCAAGGATTAAGAGCTGCATTAAAAGGGATAACTGAGGTGGGTAGACCTGGAAATATAGCGATGGCGGTAGGTATTTCTGAGGCTGTTTTTGAAAAAACTGTACAATTTTTAAAGGATAGAAAATTTTATGGTGGTAAAGCTTTAGCTGGTCTTCAAGGAATCCAGTTTACACTTGCAGATATGTACATGGAAATTGAAGCTTCAAAACTTTTAGCTTATAAGGTTGGTTGGCTGCTTGACCAAGGTAAAACTGGTGTGGAAATTGGTAAAGAAATTGCTGCTACTAAAGCATATACCAGTGAAGTTGCAAAAAAAGTTGCATTTAAGGCTATTTCACTTTGTGGAGCTTATGGAACTCTTCCAGGATTTGATTTAATCCGGTATTTAAGAGATGCTCTTGAAACTGATGCTTCAGCTGGAGCAAACAATGTTTGTAGAATGCTTTTAGGCAAAGAATTAACAGGAATCTTATCGCTTGGAGGATAAAAAATCCTCTATTTTTTTAGATTTTTCCTATTTTTCTGGTTTAAGTTTATGCTTAAATAGGTTTAAAGCTAAGTTTTATCGTGAAATTTAGGTTTGGTGTTTTCCGGTTTTGGATTTAGAAAAAGAAAAACCTTCTGGAAATGTGGAGTATAAGTTAAGATTAACTAGTTTTGATGCTAAAAGATTGGATGAAATTGCAACCCAACTTAAGTATAGAATTGAGGAAGGTTTAGGTGAAGCTATTTATGAAATTGGTGTAATGGATGATGGAAAAATTGTTGGATTAAGTGAAGAAGACCTTCAAAAATCCCTTAAAAATTTGGAGGCTGCAGCCAGTAAAATTGGGGCTAAGGTTACAGTTATTCGTGAAGTTGATGGAAGAATGGGTAAAGCTTTGGAGGTTCTGGTTAGAAAAACTAAGGAATCCAGTAGTTTTCCCATTTGGCTTTATATTCCAGTTTTAGGGAATGTTGATTCTGGAAAATCAAGTTTGGTAGGAGTTTTAACAACAGGAATGATGGATGATGGTAGAGGAAGTGCAATGGCTAGGGTTGCAAGATATCTTCATGAGGTTAAAATGCGTAGAACATCATCCATTTCCTGTCATCCTTTAGGTTTTGATGAGTCTGGGAAAATTGTAAACCATAATTTATCCTCACCCTTAGATGAGGCTGAAATTTTTTTAAACTCCAGTAAAATTGTGGATTTTGTTGATTTAGGTGGTCATGAAAGATATTTTAAAACAACCCTTAAAGGTATTGTAGGTCACCATCCAGACTACTGTATTATTACAGTTTCAGCAAATGATGGAATTAAACCTATGACAATAGAACATTTAAAGGTTGTTGTTGGATTAAAACTTCCCATGATTTTTGTTATAACTAAAATAGATTTAGCACCCCATAAAGTTTCAAAAATTGTTAGAGATGTTCAAAGCCTAGTTAAACTTCCAAAAATAAATTCCATCCCATTTCTTATAAAAACTATGGATGATGCAATTGTAGCCTCTAAAGTTATGCCAACAGGTAGAGTAACACCCATATTTACAGTTTCAAATGTGACAGGTGAAGGTTTAAACCTACTACAAACATTTTTAAATCTTTTACCTCAAAGAACCCGGTGGAATGAACAGGTAAACAAACCTTTACTTATGTATATTGATGACATTTTTAATGTGAGAGGGGTTGGACCTGTAGTTTCAGGTTTAATTCAGCAAGGTTTGGTTGCTGAAAATGATTATGTTTTACTTGGCCCATTTAAAGATGGAAGTTTTAGGAATGTTCGTGTTAAATCTATTCATATTAACAGAACATTTGTTGAAAGAGCTGTTGCTGGAAATGATGCATGTTTAGCTTTATCTGGTGTAAGTTTTGAGGAGCTTAGAAAAGGTATGGCTGTTATGGGTGTAGATTCAAAACCTAAAGCAGTTACAAGTTTTGAGGCTGAAGTATTTATTTTACATCATCCAACAACCATTAGAGAAGGATATCAAGCTGTAGTTCATGCTCAAACAATAAGACAAGCTGTAGAGTTTACGGAAATTCATGGTAAAAAAGTTTTACGTACAGGTGATTATGGGAAGGTTAGATTAACCTTCATGTATTATCCTGAATTTTTGGTTGAAGAACAAAATTTTGTTTTTAGGGAGGCTAATGCTAAAGGTATTGGTGTTGTAAGAAAAACCTTATAAAGAATAAAATTTAGCACTTAAATACAGCCATCAACAACAATTATTGTTAGGTGTATTAGGATGGGGTTTGCTCCGCCAGGAGCTTATGACAGAGCAATAACAGTATTTTCACCGGATGGTAGAATCTTCCAAGTAGAATATGCATTTGAACCAGTAAGAAAAGGCACAACAGCTATTGGAATTGCATGTTCAGGTGGGGTTGTTTTAGCTGTTGAAGAAAAACCTTTTTCCATTCTTCAGGATACAAATGTAGCCTTAAAACTTTTCCAGGTGGATGAGCATGTGGGTGCTGCTGTTGCTGGATTAATGGGGGATGCAAGAATTCTTGTAGACCAAGCAAGAATTTATGCTCAATCAAACAGGTTAACCTATGATGAGCCTATAGATGTTGAGGTTTTAAGTAAAAGAGTTGGAGATATTGCTCAACTATATACTCAACATGCAGGAGTTAGACCTTTTGGTGCATCCATAATTTTTGCAGGTGTTGACCGAACTGGAAGTAAAGTTTTTTTGAGTGAGCCTAGCGGGGCTTATTGGGGATTTAAAGCTGTTGCAATTGGTGCTGGTGCAGATGTTGTAAGACCAATCTTGGAAAAAGTTTACAGGGAAAATATGAGTTTGGATGAGGCTATTCTTCTTGGATTGTATTGTTTATCTAAGGTTATTGAAGGAAAAATTGAGCCTACAAAAATTAAGATTGCTATTGTTTCTACGGATGAAAAAAAGTTTAAAATTTTACCTTGGTCTGAAATTGAAAAATATCTTAAACAGTTAGATACGTTTAAAGATAAAGTTGAAAAACAATGAGTCAAAAGTTTACTATAGCTAGACTTATGATTTCTGGTGAAAGATTTGAAATAATGGTTAACCCGGATAAGGCTTTAGATTATAAGCTTGGAAAATCTGTTCCTTCCTCCCAAATTTTGGCTTATGAAACAGTTTTTAAGGATGTTAGTAAAGGTGAAAAAGCTTCAGAAGAAAAATTAAGAAAAATTTTTGGAACAACAGACCCATTAAAAATAGCTAAAATAATTTTGGATAAGGGTGAGCTTCAATTAACAACTGAGCAAAGAAGAAAACTTATAGAGGATAAAAGAAAACAAATAATTTCTTTTATTTCTAAACATTGTTCAGACCCTAGAACAGGGTTACCTCATCCACCCTTAAGAATTGAGCAAGCATTAGCTCAAGCAAGAGTTTCCATTGACCCGTTTAAAGATGCTGAGGAACAAGCTAAAGAGGTTATTCAAGCTTTACGTCCAATTCTCCCCCTAAAAATGGAGGCTGTCTCAATTGAGGTTAAAATTCCACCTCAATATGCACCAGCTAGTTATGGTGTTTTAAAATCTTTTGGAGCAATAAAAAAAGAACAATGGCTTTCTGATGGAAGTCTTATGGCTGTTATTGAGGTTCCAGCTGGACTTCAACTGTTCAAAGTAGGATTTTAAGGTAGGAAAGGCTTATCCTAAAGCCTAATATACTTCAAGCTTTAACCAACCATAATATGAAGATGGTTGAAAAAAGACAGCTTGTAGTTCCTGGAGATTTACTTGCTGAAGGGGATTATGTAGCTGGTGAAAACACCTACAAAGAGGGAAATAGAATATATTCTCAAAAAATTGGGTTAGTTGATTTTGATGACAAAAAAATT